>JAIRJU010000344.1 GCA_031260485.1 Pseudomonadales bacterium
ATTGCCCTACCCAGGAACCTGCGTTCCGGGGCAAGTCGGCAACGTGCGCTGCATGGAACTCTTCCGCAAGCGGGCGAGGGGAGAAATAATGTCAGCGATTTGATCAAAAACGCTCTAAGCGGATTCGGGGGCGATCAGGGCGAAAGACTTTTCGCCCTGATCTATCAGCGCCTGCTTCCATAGCCAAGCCACCTACCGTTATGTTTGACAACGAGAATGACAATTTCTTGAGCTTCAGCCTTCAGCGCGGTAGATAACCGAAAATGGAAATACCCTCATCGAAAAACCACGTCGGCCATTTGATTGCGGCGATAGCTTGACGCAAATCCTGCTCTGCCTCCGGGTGTATTGTGATCTTCATCCTGGAAATTGGGCTTCCAATCTTGCCACGGCCATCTCGATGGGCACAGCCTCCACCGTCCCAGACCTAAGCTCCTGCTCTCGTGTTTCGGCAAGTACATCCCATGCGGCTTCAGCCTCAGCGTCAATATCCAAACTTGTGATCAGGCGGTCGAGCAACTTGGTTCGATCGGCGGACGACAGACGGAGAACTTCAGCTTGCAGAACCTCGAGGTTGTTTGGCATGGCGACCTTCAATGCAGTTGAATGTGTTGGTTATTGCGTTGAACGCGAATTGGTAGTGGCGCTGCATTCGGGCAAGGTTGCTGGCGGTGGCGACATGAAAGTTAAACGCTCTCCACAAACCAGATAGGCGTTTTCCATAGGAGCACCCTCAACTAAACTTTGATGCGTCGTGTGCAACAGCCGAAACTCATCGCCTTGCTGGCGTAATAGTCTAACCATGGTTTGCGCACCGTCAGCGCTGCGCCCAGGCGCAGTAAATTCGAGCGCAAGCTCATTGCCAAGATCAACCGTTTTTACCGAATTTGAACTAAGAGAAACGGCAACAGGAATCGTATCCGCGCCCAGGCCATAAACGGTTGCCTTGAAGAGGAAAGAATCTTCCGCGCCATACGCCATGGGAACGAGCAAAGCAGTAGCGGTTAAAAGCCGTTTCAAAAACTGCATACGACCTCCGGGTGTTTGATGGTGTGGTTGCGTAAGATAAGAAAGCTTGGCTGATCTGCCCATGTGCCTTTGCCCATGTGCCGACGCTCCGCGCAGGGTGATATATCATAGCACCCTTACTTTATTGCGCTGTTCGAGTTGCTGTCCGTGTTATATCCGCTCGCATTCACTGCTATGACAAGCGTCTTCTTTTCTCCCAAGCTCTCGCCCACCCGTGGGAGAGAGGAGCGTAAGCCCCTCGCCCGTGTGCGAAAGAGGGCTTGGGGAGAGGGTATCAGCCGCTCTTTTACTTGCCGCTGTGTGCAAGTGCTGGCCGGTGCCGTGTTGAGCATCAGTGGCGCCCTGGCGCAGGAGCCGCCTACTGTGGCCGCCAGCATTGTGCCCTTGCAGTTGATCGCGGCGGCGGTGACGGATGGCGTGAGCAAGCCGCTGCTTGCGCTTGGCGCGGGCCAGGATCCGCATGATATTTCGCTGCGCCCTTCGGAGCGGCGCACGCTCGCCGAGGCTGATCTGGTGTTATGGATCGGCCCCGCGCTGGAATTGCCGCTGGTGGACATTCTCAAAGGCGAAACGGACAGGCTGCTCACCGCGCAAGACATCGACACGCTGTTGCTGCTGCCCGCAGGCCGCAATGTCGATCCGCATTTGTGGCTCAGCCTTGGTAATGCGGAGAAGATCGCCCAGGCACTCGCCGCGCGGCTGTCCCAGCGCGATCCCGCTCACGCGGCGCGTTATGTGGAAAATCAAGCGCGTTTCGCCGCCACGCTCAGCGCTGTCCGCGTAGAGGCGCGGCAACGGCTGGAGGCGCTGCCGCCCAAGGCTTGGGCTGTCTATCATCATGCGTTTCGCTACATCGAGGCGGAATGGCAATTGCCGCCCGCGCTGGCGCTTACCGATGGCAACGGCAACATGGCGGGCTTGCGCACGCTGCTTGGCTTGCGTCAGGACATGCAGCACGCGGGGCTTGCGTGCCTGGTGGCCGAGCCCGGCGTCGAAACCGCCAAGGTGCGCAGTTTGCTCGACATGCCGCAGATGCAGGTACAGGTGGTAGACATCATGGGCGTACAACAAACACGCGATGCCAGCGCCTACGCGCGCCTGTACATAGCGCTGATCGACGCCATCGTGGATTGTGCCGCGCAACGATAAAGAGAATCTTGCCATGACGACAGACACGCAACCGCTGGTACTGGTGGACGGCTCGTCCTATCTGTTCCGCGCGTTCCACGCGCTGCCGCCGCTCAAAACGCGCAGCGGCCAGGATACTGGCGCCATCAAGGGCGTCATCAGCATGATTCGCCTGCTGCTCAAGCAATATCCGCACAGCACCATTGCCGTGGTGTTCGACGCCAAGGGCGACACTTTCCGCAACGCGCTGTATGCGCAGTACAAAGCCAATCGCCCGCCGATGCCGGTGGAATTGAGTTCGCAGATTGCGCCGATCCATCACATCATCCGCGCCATGGGCTTGCCGCTCGTGGTTGTCGCGGGCGTGGAAGCCGACGATGTCATCGGCACTCTGGCACGCCAGGCGTGGGAACAAGGTGTGGTCACCTTGATTTCGACTGGCGATAAAGACCT
>JAIRJU010000346.1 GCA_031260485.1 Pseudomonadales bacterium
CACCACCCCGCCCTGCGGGCACCCCTCCACAGGAGGGGAATTTATAACGCAGGTTCCTGGGTTGGGGTTGGGGGAGAAGACTTTCGCGAACTGAGAGTGTCAGCCTTTGAATCAAAACCACTCTAATCGTCAGATAGCTGGAACTGGAGTATGGTCACGACGCCCTGCCGCGGCACCGAGGCGCCATTTTCCACTTGTGGCGCATACTTCCATTGCGCGAGCGCCGCCAGTGCGCTGGGAACAAACGTCGTGTCTGCCGTGCAGGTTTCCCGTGTGGCCGGTGGCCGCCAGGCGCAACTTTCCTTCACTGTAGGATTGATGACATTGCCCATTTCATCGGTGCCGAATTCAAGCGCCACATAGCCTTGCAGGTTGCTTGCCATGGCTTCAGCCGGATATTCCGGCGGCACCACGACCATCGGCCTAAGGCCAGGGTATTTCGCCGCCGCTTCCGCCGCGAGTAAGATCTGCGCGGTCAAGCCTATGCCCGCCACGGCCAGAACGCCGCAGCACAACGATTTTAGAACGCGATAGTAGAAACTACGGGCTTGCATTGGCATGAGGCTGCTTCTCTTCAGTTGAACATTGACGTTAAAAATTGGTATTGGCCAGGGCTCAAGGCCGCTCGACTCGGTATTCGATCAGTGCAAACGGATTGATGAGCTGTACGCCAAACGACTTGAAGTCCGCGACATTGCGCGTCGCCACACTGAGCTTATGCACACGCGCCGTCGCCGCGATCATGGCATCCTCGTACAAGGTGGCAGAATTTCGGTGCATGAGCCGCGCCCAGCAGCGAAAGACTTCCGCATCCATCGGCAACACGTTGTAAACCCGCGCCAAGGATTCCAGCCAAAGTTCCAACTCCTGCGCCTTGGCCATGTTCTGCTCGCGTGTGAGTTCAATTCCTGCCTGAATCTCCCCGATCGTGACCGCAGACAGGAACAGCGCCGAATCCGGCAGCGATTTTACCCACGCCACCACCGCGCCATGCGGTTTGGGTTTGCGCAATTCCGAGATGATATTGGTATCGAGTAGATACACGACCGTTACCGCGTGATGGCAGACGCACGGCGCCGCGCGCGGCCGCGCGCCGGAATTTGCAGTTCCGCGTGGGCATTGGGCGACAGCAGCAATTCCTTGAGAGAAGGCGGCGCCACGGCCTGTAAGCGCTGCCATTCTTCCGTAGAGATCAGCACCGCTGCTGCCACGCCGCGCTTGGTAACGACCTGTGGGCCTTCGTTCAGGCACGTTTCCAGAAACTCGCTGAACCGTGCCTTGGCTTCCTGTACTGGCCAATTTTGCATGACACCCCTCAATCTGACTAGATTTCTGACTAGTTTAGCAGACCCCGAAAGCGCTGCCAGTTTTTCTTGGCACTCTTTTCTTGGCACCCTCTTTCCTGACACCCTCTGACCCGCATCCCCACTTTGGGCTAGTATTGCCCGCCAGCACACCGTTCAAAGGAGAATCCCATGCCAAAATTCACGCCCAAGTCGTTCTTGTTGGCCTGGTGCGCCGCCGCGCCCTTACTGCTCACCGCCTGTTCCGGTGACAGAGCCCCTACCGCGGCAACTCCCACCGCCACCGTGGCGGCGCTGCCGGATACTGAATGGACTACCTACGGCCTCGATGCCGCAGAAACACGCTACAGCCCCTTGGCGCAGATCACGGCCAGCAACGTCGGCGATCTTGGGCTGGCCTGGAGTTTCGACACCGGCGAAGTGCGCGGCCATGAAGCCACGCCGCTGATCGTCGATGGCGTGATGTACGCCACGCGCCCCTGGAGCAGCGTGTTTGCGCTCGATGCGCGCAGCGGCAAACTGCTGTGGAACTACGATCCCCAGGTGGACAAGAGCATGGGCTGGAAAGCCTGCTGCGATGTGGTGAACCGCGGCGTGGCGTATTACGACAACAAGGTGTTCGTGGGCGCTCTCGATGGCCGCTTGATCGCGCTCGACGCCAAAACCGGCCAAGTGGTGTGGGAAACGCTCACCGTGGATCAAGGCGAACCCTATACCATCACCGGTGCGCCGCGCATCGCCGATGGCAAGGTGCTGATTGGCAACGGCGGCGCTGAACTCGGCACCCGCGGCTACCTCAGCGCCTATGACGCGCAAACCGGCGCACAAGCCTGGCGTTTCTGGGTAGTGCCCGGCAACCCGGCCCAGGGCTTTGAAAACCCCGATGTCGAACGCGCCGCCGCTACCTGGTTCGGCAAGTGGTGGGAGGTCGGCGGAGGCGGCACACCCTGGGACAGCATTGTCTACGATCCCGACCTGCGCCTGGTCTACGTCGGCACCGGCAACGGCTCGCCGTGGAGCCATGAACTGCGCAGCGAAGGCAAAGGTGACAACCTGTATTTGTCTTCCATCGTGGCGCTCAAGGTGGATGATGGCCGCCTCGCCTGGTATTACCAGGTGAATCCCGCCGACAACTGGGATTACACCGTGGTGCAGCCGCTGATGCTGGCCAATCTCAGTATCAACGGCGTGCTGCGCAAGGTCATCATGCAGGCGCCAAAGAATGGCTTTTTCTACGTGCTCGACCGCGAAACTGGCCGCCTGCTCTCCGCCGATCCCTATTCCAAAGTCACCTGGGCCAGCGGCATCGATCTGGAAAGCGGCCGCCCCATCGAAACCCCGCAGGCGCGCTATGGCGCGGCTGTCGCCATGGTCACGCCCGGCCCTGGCGGTGCGCATAGCTGGCACCCGATGTCCTTCAATCCCAACACCGGGCTGGTTTACCTCCCCACCACGCAAGGATCGAGCTTTGCGTATTCGGTGGAACAAAATTTCGTCTACAAACCCGGCACCTGGAACACCGGCGTCACCTTCGGCACGCTGCAAGGCTTGCCGCGGCTCAATGCTGAGCAATATCGCCCAGGCGCGGGCCCTGAGCGCGATGCGCCCGGTGCGCTGGTGGCCTGGGATCCCATCGCGCGTCAGCCACGCTGGGTTGTGGACTATCCGTTCGCAATCAACGGCGGCACCTTGAGCACCGCGGGCAATCTGGTGTTCCAAGGCGGCGCCGACGGCATTCTGCGCGCCTTTACCGCGGATAGCGGCGATCTTGTGTGGATGGCGGATCTGGGCGTGGGCATCATGGCGCCGCCTGTCACCTACGCGCTCGACGGCACGCAGTATCTTGCCGTGCTGGTGGGCTGGGGCGGCGCGTCCGGCCTCATCGGCAAGAGCGCAGCGGGCACCTTCAAGGGCGAAGGGCGTCTTTGGACCTTCAAGCTCGGCGGCGATAAAAACATCGTGCCGGTGGAAGGCCAACCGATGCACGAGTTGAGCGAGATTTCCTTCGACGACAATCCTGAGCTTTTGGCGCGCGGTGCCGACATTTACGGCAAACGCTGCATGGTGTGTCATGGCGCCAATGCCGTATCGGGCGGCTCGCTCGCCGACCTGCGCTACGCCTTGCCCGCCACCTACGACATCCTCGACAACATCGTGCGCCAAGGCGCCTACAGCGGCCTTGGGATGCCCAACCTCGGCAAGTGGGTAAGCGAGGACGACCTCAAGGCGCTGAAGAATTGGCTGCTCTCACGCCGCGCCGCGGAAATGGCCGCAGTGCAGCAGGCGGCGCAGCGGCAGTGAGGATTTCTGGGGAGGGTTTCTGGAGCCGCGGCTTGTTCCCTCGCCCCAGATCTCTTCTAGCGCTTGCCGAAGGATTCAATTCCCCTCCCGTGGAGGGGTGGACGCCGCAGGCGGACGGGGTGGTCACGCGCCGCCACAACTGCCTACGGCAAACCACCCCACCCTACGGGCACCCCTCCACAGGAGGGGAATTATCACCGCTCGCGCTCCGGCTTGTCCGATCCGCGGCCTACGGGCACCCCTCCACAGGAGGGGAATTTGAACCTGCGGCAATCGGTGTGGCGGTAGAAAAAGGAAGGGAATTTATCTAAAGCGTTTTTAATTAAGGAATCCGGCATGATGAAATGTTTTGCACTGTGGTTCGCGCTGGCGCTGCTCAGCGCCTGCTCCGGCGATGAACCCGCGCAAGCGCTCGGCACGCTCGAACGCGATCGCCTCACGCTGGTTGCCACCGCCAGTGAAATCATCGTGGAACAACCGGTCAAGGAAGGCAGCACCGTGCGCAAAGGCGAGCTGATCGTGCAACTCGACACCACGCGGCAGCAAGCCGCGGTGGCGCGCGCCGAGGCCGAGCTTGCCGCGCAAAGCGCCTTGCTGGAGAAATTGCGCCAAGGGCCGCGCCCCGAAGAATTCGATGCCGCGACTGCGCGCGTGGATAGCATCCGCGCCGCGCTCAAGGCCAGCCAACAAAACCTGGCGCGCGTCGAGAGTCTCGTCGCGCAGCGCACCGCGGCGCAGGCCGAACTTGACAACGCCCGCGCCCAGCACGATAGCAACGCCGCCAACTTGCGCGATGCGCAAGCGCAACTGGCGCTGCTGCGCGCCGGCACACGCGCGGAAGATTTGCGCCAAAGTGAAGCGCAATTGCAAGCACTAGAGGCCCAGCTTGCCTCCGCTAAACTGAGTCTGGCAGAGCTTACCTTGCGCGCCCCGCGCGATGCCGTGCTCGACAGATTGCCCTGGCAGACCGGCGAACGCATGAGCGCGGGCGCCACGGTGGCGGTATTGCTCAGCGCAGGCGCGCCCTATGCGCGCGTTTATCTGCCCGAAATGCAGCGCGCCACGCTCGCCGTGGGCGCTACGGTGCAAGTGTTGGTGGACGGCACACCGGAACCCTTCAGCGGCACGGTGCGCTGGATCGCGCTCGATCCCGCCTTCACGCCCTATTACGCGCTCAACCGCAGCGAACGCACACGCCTGGTGTACCTCACGGAAATCAGCTTGCCTGCGAGCGCCGCCGCGCTGCCTGCTGGCCTTGGCGCACAATTGGTGCTGCCGTGAGCGAGGCCATCGCCATCGAGGCGCGCGGCCTCACGCGCCGCTTCGGCACTTACATCGCGGTAAACCAGCTTGATTTGCGCATTCCGCGCGGCGTTATCTACGGCTTTCTCGGCCCCAATGGCTCAGGTAAATCCACCACCATTCGCCTGCTCACCGGTTTGCTCACACCCAACGCGGGCAGCGTCAACGTGCTCGGCTTGCAGTTACCGCGTCAGGCCGACGCCCTGCGCCGGCGCATCGGTTACATGACGCAAAAATTTTCGCTCTATGGCGATCTCACTCTCGCTGAAAACCTGGCCTTCATCGCTCGTATCTACGGCTTGCCGCACGCGGAGGTCAAACACCGCAGCGACGAATTGCTCGACCGCTACGATCTCACGCGCCAGCGCAAGCAACTGGCCGACACGCTCAGCGGCGGCCAGCGGCAACGCCTCGCGCTCGCCTGCGCCACGCTGCATCAGCCGGAACTCTTGTTTCTCGATGAGCCCACCTCGGCGGTGGATCCAGAAAACCGCCGTGATTTCTGGGAAAAACTGTTCGATCTCTGCGATGGCGGCACTACGATTTTGGTGTCCACGCACTACATGGACGAAGCCGAGCGCTGCCACTACCTCGCCATTTTGGAAACCGGCATCAAACGCGCCGACGGCACGCCGCAGGACTTGATGCGCAACATGGGCGCCACCGTGGTGGAAGTGCTGGGCCCGAACTTGCGCAAACTCAAACAGGAACTGCTGCAACTCGCTGGCGTGCGCTCCGTGGCGCAACTGGGCGAACAGTTGCGCGTGCTGGTAAATGCGCAAAGCGGCGATCCAGTGGCCTGGCTGCGCGCGCACTCTTCCTTGGGGGCGAGCGCGCATCAACTGGCGCTGGTGCGGCCTTCGCTCGAAGATGTGTTTGTCACCTGTACCAGCAATTCGTTCAATAATTCGTTCAACAATCCCGTCAACACCCCAGCCAACACCCCAGCCATCAACCCCACCCACAACACCACAAGGCCCGGTTGAGAAATGCAAGCACTGTCGCGCGTCAGCGCCATCATGTTCAAGGAACTGCGCCAACTGGCGCGCGATCGCCTCACCTTCGGCATGGTGGTGATGCTGCCGCTGATTCAATTGATTCTGTTCGGTTACGCCATCAACAACAACGTGCGCAACATTCCGGTGGCGGTGGTGGATCTGGCGCATTCTTCTGCCTCGCGCGCCATTGTGGACATGGTGCGCGCCACGCAAGTGGTGCAAATCCTGGCGCACTATGACGCGCCAGAGGAAGCCGAGGCAGCGATCACGCGCGGCGAAGTGCGCGCGGCCTTGATTCTGCCCGCCGATCTCGAGCAGCGCCTGCTCACGCCAACGCTCACGCGCCCCGCCGGGCAATGGTTGATCGACGGCTCCGACAACATCGCCGCCTCCGCACTGCTCGCGCTGCGCAACCTGCCGCTCACGCTGCGCCCTGGCCTGCCGCAACTTCCACCACAGCAACTCTCACCACAGCAACTACAGCCAACGCCCACGTTCGAGGCGGTACTGTATTTCAATCCCGAACGGCGCACTCCGGTCAACATCGTGCCGGGCCTCTCGGCCATCATCCTCACCATGACCATGATTCTGTTCACCTCCACCGCCATCGTGCGCGAAAAAGAGCGCGGCAATCTGGAATTGCTCATCACCACGCCGGTGCGTTCGCTGGAACTGATGCTGGGCAAGATCGTGCCTTATATTCTGATCGGCCTGGTGCAAACCGCGATCATTCTCGGCCTGGGCCATGTGTTGTTCGCGGTGCCGATCAACGGTTCCATACTGAACATTCTCGGCGCCACACTGCTGTTCATCACCGCCAGCCTGACACTCGGGCTGCTGTTCTCCACCCTGGCGAAAACCCAGTTGCAAGCCATGCAACTGACAGTGTTCATTCTGATGCCGTCGATTCTGCTTTCGGGTTTCGTGTTTCCTTTTGAAGGAATGCCGCGCCTGGCGCAGATGATCGCCGAGATTCTGCCGGCCACGCATTTCATGCGCATGATTCGCGGTGTGGTGCTGCGCGGCGCGAGCTTGAGCGATCTCAGCCTGGATGCCGGATTCTTGTGCGCCTTCACCGTGGTAGGGCTGGTGGTGGCTACCTTGAAATTCCAAAAATCGCTTGATTGAGGCATGATCCGAACATATTGAGTCGAACGATATAGATAACATCAACAGTCGTTATAAACGAGAAAATTAATATATGAACAAACCGTCCATTAACACAAATCCGTACTACCCACAGATCCATGTGGGTAGATGGCTACTTTTATTGATATTCGGTTGGCTGTTGGCAACCCCTGCGCCAGCGCAAGAGGAGGCCATTAGGTTTAGATTGGAGGTAACTGTTAATCATTCAGATGCAATGATTGGCGCGACTTTTTGGGTTGAAGACATATCTTCGCCTTACCTGATCGATGCAGAGGTGGAAGTTTTGCATGAGGTGCCATACGTAAAATGGGATTTATATATTGGCCTTATTCTTCCTGGCGGCAGTTTGTCCGACGACAGTGGCATCATCACATGGTCGGCAGATAAAAGCGTTCATAACAACTTGACTCCTATCGCAACACGCCTTGATTTAAGCAAACGTGGCCGTTTCAGCGTGAGCGATATAGTAAAGCAGCCTATCGAACATAGCTTCACCGACGTTGACCCCACGGGGATGTACCTCGTTTTTGCCCTGATTGTCCCAGAAGGTGCTGATCCAGCCATTCCATCCAGTTGGCAGGCTGCGATAACACGGCCTTTAATTGTCGGAGAAGCAAAATCAGTATCGATTATGGTGTTTCATCCAGCAAAACCGCCGGATGCCGTAATAATTTTTACACCGCGCCAAACAATAATGCCGCTGGTGAGTGCCCGAGAAAAAGATTTGTTGTTAGAAGGAACCATTGAGTCAATCTCAGGCCCAGTGCCAAAGGCAATCATGATACCCGCCTATACCGTTATACGTGGCGTGGAGGCTGGCATTCCCCTCGAAATGTCGCTAATGAAATTCCCCGATAAAGACGCCTATTACCCCGTTGATGTAGCTGAAATTCACTGAACAACTTGCGAGTATGTGGTTAGACGTGCTGCCACGACACCAAGCTGCTCACCATCCGCACGGCATTGAGCACCCAGGGCTTGTGCAGCGCATATATGGCTTTGTGGCCGCTGCCTGCGACCAAACCAAGCAGAAACGCCAGCCCCAGCAAAGGCTGAGCGACATCCCGTTGCAATTGTTCACGCTCGCCCGCCAACGCGCCTTGGGCACACAGGCACAGATTGCGGGCAAGGCGCTGGCGTAGTGCGTGCAGTTGCGTATCAGTGGCGTTCATGGTCGCTTTCCGTGGTGGTGCTGGCCTTGGTAGTGCTGACGGTAGTGGTGCTGGCCTGGATGTTGGCGGCCTGGGTGGGTTTGTCAGCGGCGCGGGCGGCGTTCCAGGTTTCTTGGCATTCGCGTAGCGCCTGGCGTGTTTGCGCAAAGCCAACACGGCGCCCCAGCACACGCAGCCTCAGTTCCAGGCCCAGGCACAAGCCGCCCTGCATGAGCAGCAGCGCGCTCAATGCCAGGCCCACGCTGCCGCCGCTCGCCACATAAGCGCCATAGCTCACCCAGGCGCAAAGGCTCAGCCAGAACAGCAGCCACAGCGGCAAGCGCAGCAGATTCAGCAGCGCCAGCCTGGGCAAGGTACTGAGCGAACGCCCTAGCTCGATACGCGCCAGCGACGCCAGCGCGAACACGGTGTCGATCAGCGCCAAGGTTTGCAGTTCCAGGCCGGGCGGGCGGCGCAGTTCGTCCGCGGCGCCGTCGTCGGCCTCGTTGCCTTCATGCTCGCGCATGGCTTACCTCCACCCCGCCTGTCTGCTGCGCCTCACTTGATCAGAAAGCGCGAGAACAACATGCCGCCCACGAAAGCGATGCCCGCGCTCATCAGCGGATTTTCGCGGATGTAAGCGCCCGCATCGTCGAGTGTCTGACGTTTACGCTCGTTCAAGCGCGCCAGCGATTCTTGCAACTGCTCGCTGGCGCCCTCCCGCAAATCGACGCCCGCAGTACGCGCCGCCGCTCGCAGGTGCATCTTGGCGTCGAGAAAGCTGTTGTACGCCTCCGTGGCGGCCGCTTTGGCGCGCTCGAATTCTGCGCGGGTGGCGGAGTTGGCCTGGGTATCGGGATTGGAATCGGTGGTAGTCATGCTTGCCTCTCCTTATGTTGGTTTGCATGTGGGTTTGCGCCATTGGCCTTACGATTGACCCACATCAGCGGCGAAAAAAAAAGCCCGTCTATCGAGAAACGCGCTCCCTGGCTATGATGGGCAGGTGTCAATGGCACAGATCCTGCGGCCCACACCGCAACCCGTCAATTCAGCCAAGGAATCCCGCAATGACCAAGCCCCTGCTCCACGCCATCTGTCTCGCCGCCACCCTGGGCGGTTTCAACGCCGCGCAGGCCCAGTCCTACGGCGCCAATATCACGCTCGAACAAGCCAAAACCGTGCTCAACGCCGCCGAGGCGGAAGCTGTCAGCCGCAATTGGCCGATGGCCATTGCCATCGTCGATACCGCGGGCCAGTTGGTGGCCTACCTCAAGCGCGACGACACCCAAAACGGCAGCGTCGAGGTATCGCAGGCCAAGGCCCGCTCCGCCGCGCTGTTCAGGCGCCCCACCAAAGCCTTTCAGGATACTGTCGCCGAAGGCGGTGTGGGGTTGCGCATGTTGACGCTGCCCGGCGCCGTGGCCATCGAAGGCGGCATTCCGCTGACGGTAGGCGGCAAGATCGTCGGCGCCATCGGCGTCTCCGGCATGGCTTCCGACCAGGACGGCATGGTGGCAGCGGCAGGCGCGGCGGCATTGAAGTAAACGCAGCACACCCCATCTCGTTATTCTGCGCGCGGCAGGAATTCGTTCCTGCCCTTGCGTGCGCCATGCTGGCAGTCACTACCTCCTAGCGCTACCTCCTGGCACATAGGCTAGCCAACTCGGCCAACACGCCAAGACGGCGTTCATCCAACGCTGCCTGCATTTTTTTAGACACTCGCATTTTTATAGACACCGATTTTTTATGGACAAAGGTACCTGTCAGATGAACCACTGCTACAAAACCGTTTTCACGCGCATGAGCCCCCTGGCCGCCCTGATTGCCACAGCGGTACTGACGGCGCCAGTGCACGCGCAAACGCAGCTCACTGACGAGAGCAATTTTTGGAACGGCCAGAATACAACGCCCAGCGGCGCGGTGCTTGGCGGTGACGGCACCTGGAGCAGCGCAAACGGCAACTGGAGCAACGCCAATGGCAGCGCCAGCGGCCAGTACAACCCCAGCTCTCTCCTGATCTTTTCCGGCACGCCCGGCGTGGTGAACGTGGACGCGGCCGGCGCACCGGCGCTGGCGGTGGAAGGCGGGATGCAGTTTGCTGTGGATGGCTATGTCGTGCAAGGCGATGGTTTGGTTCTAGGCAGCGGCGTGAACGCCATTCAAGTCGGCAACGGCACGCCCGATGGCGTGAATTTCAGTGCCACCATCGCCTCCGCCCTCAGCGGCACAGGCAGCCTTGAATTGAACGACCTCGGCACCTTGGTGCTGACGGGCGTCAATACGTTCAGCGGCTCCACGTCTGTGCTGGCGGGCACGTTGATGGTGAATGGCTCGCTGACAAATTCCACCGTCACCGTCATGGATGGCGCGCGGATTGGCGGCACGGGGACCATCAGCAGATTGATCGTGCGTACCGGCGCCACCGTGGCGCTGGGTGATGGTGCCATCGGCACGCTCAATGTTTCGAACACCGTGGGGTTTTTTGCCGATTCGGTCTACGAAGTGAAAGTCAATGCCGAAGGCCAAGCCGACCGCATCAACGCTGGCGGGAGCACCACCTCCGCCTTGAATGGTACGGTCATGGTCTTGGCGAGCCCAGGTAACTATGCGCCCAGTACACGCTACACGATTTTTTCCTCCACTAACGGTATAAACGGAACCTTTGCTAGCGTAACGTCCAATCTCGCCTTCCTTGACCCTTCGTTGAGCTACGACAGCAATTCGGCTTATCTAACCTTGACGCGCAACGACCTCAGCTTTGCCGGCGTTGGCAACACCTTCAACCAGCGTGCCGCCGCCACCGCCCTCGATGCGTTGGGCACAGCTCACACACTGTGGCAAGCCACTATACAAATGGACGCCCCTTCAGCGCAGGCCGCCTTCGATCAGGTCTCAGGCGAAATTCACGCCTCCGCCAAAACCGCGCTCTTGGAGAGCAGCCGCTTCGTGCGCGATGTCGCGCTCGACCGCTTGCGCAGCAACGATGGCGAGAACAGCGTGAGTTGGGTGCGCCTCTTGGGCTCCAGAGGCACCAGCAACAGCGACGGCAACGCCGCGCCACTCGACCGCAATACCAACGGAGTATTCATCGGCGCCGATGGGCAGTTTTCCAAGGCCGTGCGCCTCGGCATGTTCGGCGGCTACAGCCGCACCACCTTTACCGGCAGCCGCGGCGAAGGCAATAGCGGCGATGTGCATATTGGCGCGTATATCGGCGGGCAATGGACGGCATTGGCGCTGCGCGGCGGCGCGGCCTACACCATGCACGACATCAACATAACGCGCACCGTAGCGATCGACCCGGTATCCGACACCCTGCAAAGCAGCGACAGCGGCGCGAATATGTCACAAGTATTTGGCGAATTTGCCTATCGCCTCAACGCCAGCATCGAACCCTTCGCCAATCTGGCTTACGCGAATCTCGCCACCTCTCAATTCGTCGAGAAGGAAGGCATCAGCGCACTCGCCAGCCTCGGCGGCAGAACCAAAGTGTCGTTCTCCACCGTAGGCGCTCATGCGCAGAGCGCGCTCGCTTTTGGCGCTAGCACAACAGCCACCGCCAAAGGCACACTGGGCTGGCGCCACGCCTTTGGCGATACCACACCGCTATCCACGCACTTATTCTCCGTCGACAATGCGTTTACGGTCGCGGGAGTTCCCATCGCCAGCAACGCGGCGGTACTTGATCTGGGAGTAGATGTCACCCTCGGCGCCGACAGCACACTCAGTGTTGCCTACAACGGGCAATTTGGATCGGGCGCGAAGGATAGTGGCGTGAGGGCGGATTTTAGAATGAGGTTTTAGGTTTTTAACCCTCTCCCCAACCCCTCTCCCGCAAGCGGGCGAGGGGCTGCAGCCCCCTCTCTCGTACACGAGTGTGTATGGGCCGAGCAAGGAAAACGTTGATCAGCGGCTCAACGCTTATTGAACGCATCCTTCAATAAATTACCGAACGAGCCCACCGCGGGGGGTGGTGCTGGTTTGGCGGGTTTGGGAGAGGGGCGGTTGTCGTTTTGGCGCGGGCGATTCTGCTCCGGTTTTTCGCGCGGGGTGGCGGCATCGTCGAGGCGCATACTGAGGCCGATGCGGCGGCGCTTGGCGTCCACTTCCAGCACTTTTACCTTCACCACGTCGCCGGTTTTCACCACGCTGTGCGGATCCTTCACGAACTTGCTCGACAGCGCCGAGATGTGGACCAGGCCATCCTGATGCACGCCGATGTCAACGAAGGCGCCGAAGTTGGTGACATTGGTGATCGTGCCTTCCAAAATCATGCCAGGGGCGAGATCCTTGAGATCTTCCACACCTTCTTTCAGTTCGGCGGATTTGAATTCCGGGCGCGGATCGCGGCCAGGTTTTTCCAATTCCGCGAGAATATCCTTTACGGTCGGCACGCCAACGGCGTCGCTGATGTAATCTTCGGGCTTGAGGCTGCGCAGAAACGCGCTATCGCCGATGATCTGCTGCACGCTCCTGCCGCTCTTCTCCAAAATACGCTGTACCACCGCGTAAGATTCAGGATGCACGGCCGAAGCATCGAGCGGATTGCCGCCATTGGTGATGCGCAAAAAACCCGCGCACTGTTCAAAGCATTTTTCGCCCAGACGCGGCACTGCCATGAGTGCGCTGCGATCGGCAAACGCGCCATGTTGATTGCGGTAGGTGACGATATTGCTGGCGATGGAGGCGCTCAAGCCCGACACCCGGCGCAAGAGCGCGGCGGAGGCGACATTCACGTCCACACCCACGGCGTTCACGCAGTCTTCCACCACGGCGTCGAGCGACTGGCCCAGGCGCGTTTGACTGACATCGTGCTGATATTGGCCCACGCCGATCGACTTGGGCTCGATCTTCACCAACTCGGCCAGCGGATCCTGCAAACGCCGCGCGATGGAAATGGCGCCACGGATCGAGACATCGAGTTCGGGGAATTCTTCGCGCGCGATGTCGGAGGCGGAATACACCGATGCGCCCGCTTCATTCACCACCATTTTCTTGAGTTGTAAATCCGGGTAGCGCTTGGCGAGATCGGCAGCGAGGCGGTCGGTCTCGCGCGACGCGGTGCCGTTGCCGATGCTGACCAGCGCCACCGCGTGTTTTCGGCACAGCTTGTTGAGAATTTCGAGCGATTCGTCCCACTGGTTTTTCGGCACATGCGGGTAGATGGTGGTGTTTTCGAGATATTTGCCGGTGGCGTCCACCACCGCCACTTTCACGCCGGTGCGCAGGCCAGGGTCGAGGCCAAGAATCGCCTTGTGCCCCGCGGGCGCTGCCAGCAGGATGGCTTTCATGTTCGCGGCGAATACGCCAATCGCGGCTTCTTCGCTGCGCTCGCGCAAGGAGCCCAAGAGGTCGGTTTCCATACGCAGCGCCAGTTTCACCTTCCAGGTCCAGCGCGCCACCTCGCCCAGCCATTTGTCGCCAGCGCGGCCTTGATCGCGGATGTTGGTGTGATCGGCCACGATGGCCTCGCAAGGGTCGCTCTGCCCTTCCTCATGGCCTTGCACGCCGATGCTGAGCGCAAGAAAGCCTTCATTGCGGCCACGGAACACCGCCAGCGCGCGATGCGAAGGCACCTTGCTCAAAAGCTCGGCATACGCGAAATAATCGCGGAATTTCTCGGCCTCTGCCGCTTTTTCTTCCAGCACCTTGCTGCGCAACTCGCCGTGTTCGCCGAGGAAGCTGCGCAGTTTGCCCGCCAGTGCGGCGTCGTCGCCAAAGCGCTCCATGAGAATGTAGCGCGCGCCTTCGAGCGCGGCCTTCACGTCTGCCACGCCTTTTTCAGCGTCGATGAATTTTTCAGCTTCTAGTTGCGGATTCAGCGTAGGGTCGCCATAAAGCGCGTCGGCAAGCGGTTCGAGGCCCGCTTCGATGGCGATCATGCCCTTGGTGCGGCGCTTGGGTTTGTAGGGCAGGTAGAGGTCTTCGAGTTCAGTTTTGGTCTGAGCCGTCAACAACTGCTGTTCCAACTCGGCGCTGAGCTTGCCCTGCTCGCGAATACTATTCAGGATGGCCTCGCGCCGCTCCACCAGTTCGCGCAAATAGCGCAGGCGGTCTTCGAGGTTGCGCAACTGCAAGTCGTCGAGACCGTCGGTAACTTCCTTGCGATAGCGGGCGATGAACGGCACCGTGGCGCCTTCGTCCAACAGGGTGACAGCGGCTTGTACTTGCGAGGGTTTGACGGCGAGTTCGTGAGCAATGACGTCGATGATATTCATGCGGGGAAATAGCTAGGATGATTTGAAAGGCAGTCCATGCAACGCAAAAGCCCGGCCACAAGACCGGGCTTTTGCCTGTGCAAACGAAACGAAAGCGGCGCGCTTACTTGTTGCGCCAGGAGCCTTCGACGTATTGGCCACGCACGACTTCGGCGTAGGGCACCGGGCTGACGCGGGCGCGGACCTGGGTTTGGCCAGCGTAAGGCTCGACGGTGGTCTTGGCGGTGCGTGGCTCTTCACCCCACAACACGGTGACTTCGGTGCCGATGGCAACGTCGGCATCGACAGTGGCCAGTGACAATACGGAACGCTCGTTATAGGAATAACCGGTAAACATGGAAAGTCCTACCACTTTGCTGCCACCCATCACCGCGTCATAGTTGCTGTTGGCGAAGTTGGAGAGCGGAAAATCCAGGTACTTGGCGTGTTGGCCCTTCTTGAACATGCTGGCGTACATCGCCACCACGTCGTCACTGTTCCAGGCCAGAGTTACCTTGCGGCGATGGGTGTTGTTCTGCATCTGTTCCAGCGCGCTACGGCCAATGAAGTCGTGATCGAACTTGATGAAGGGGCCATAGCCGATTTCATACGGGGTAACGTAATAATCTTCGATCTTGTTGGAGACGAAGGAACCGCCGATGGCGCCAACGGCTTCATAGGAGTTGTGCGGCAGCCACTTGCGGTAGGACTCCATGCGGCTGTCGGTGTAAACGGCGGGCAGCGGCGAGGGGATCCAGCCGGATTCCAGGGTGTTGGACGGATAAGCGCGCGAACCCACAGGCACGATGCCGAACTCGGCGCCAGCCTTGAGGATGGCGTCTTTGATGCGGTCGCCGTCGGCGTAGGGGCCCCAGATTTCCAGGCCCGGCGCGCCGGCCATGCCGTGGCGCAGGGTGCGCACGCGGGTGCCGTCGATGTTCATGTCGGCCATGTGGAAAAACTTGAGTTGTTCCAGCGCGCCGCCATGGAGTTTTTCGATGATGGCCCAGGCATTGGGGCCCTGGATTTGATAGCGATAGCTGATGCGGTTGACCGGCTTGCCGCCCGGACGGGAAGGCGAACGGTCGTCTTCGATCACTTCCACGTTGTAGCCACCGGTGGCGGCGTGGAACTTGATCCAGTTGGCGGAAGGCGCGCGGCCTACGAATACCAGTTCGTTCTGTGCCAGGTGGAACAGAATGCCGTCGCCGATCACATGGCCGCTGTGGCTGACAGGCACGTACTGCTTGGCACGGTTGACCGGAAAGTTGGCGAAGCTGTTGATGGCGGTATCGGACAGCAGTTTGATGGCGTCAGGGCCTTTGATGTAGAGATCCACCATGTGATGCGATTGATCGAACAGCACGGCGGATTCGCGCCACGCCGCCTGTTCGGTGCGCCAGTTGTGGAATTCCGGCGCCACCACCGGGTACACGTAGGCGCCGATCTTGGAATTGCGCAGCAGGTTGACGGGGTTACCTGCTTCATTCAGTACGTCTTGCAAACTTTTGCTCATGCTCTTCAGCTCCCTCATTGGTCATATGGTAGAAGTAGTTTTTCTTGTGTTTCTCGAGGCCCAGGCCCCAGAAAGTGGCGGATTATACGCACACCCCATGAAGAAAGACCATGGGGTTCGGCTACGTGTTGACGACGCTCATATGGCGCTCAGCGATGCCTCAGCCAGCCAAGGGGAGCAGCCCGGAACGCGCCAAAAGTTGCAGGCACAGCCACGCGAAAAGGCCCGCAACGACATCATCGAGCATGATGCCCAAGCCGCCCTTGATGCGGCGGTCGAGCCAGTTGATGGGAAAGGGTTTGAGCACATCGAAGAAGCGAAACAGCACGAAGCCCAGCACAACCCACAACCAGCCCGGCGGCGCCAGCACCATGGTGAGCCAGAAGCCGACGAATTCATCCCACACGATGCCGCCAGGGTCGTGCACGCCCATGGCCTGTGCGGTGCGCCCGCATAGCCAGGTGCCCACGCCAAAGGCGAGAACCAGCATCACCAGGTAATACGGCAGCGGCAAATAATGATGCAGCACGAGATAACACGGCACCGCCGCCAGCGTCCCGAAAGTTCCCGGCGCGCGTGGCGCCAGGCCGCTGCCAAAGCCGAAGGCGACGAAATGCACCGGATGGCGTAGAACAAAACGTGTCAAGTTTTCCTGCATGAGACTTATCCTCCTTCTTCACTGAAACCACTGAAATGCTCAAAACCACGCCGCGTCTGC
>JAIRJU010000031.1 GCA_031260485.1 Pseudomonadales bacterium
CGACGTTGTAGTGGTCTTCGAGGAGTTGGTAGGCGCAGCACACGTCGAAGATGCTGATGCACTCGCCATAGGGGTCGAAGTAGTTCATTCCAGCACCCTCACTTTTCATTGCGCCGCAGTCGCGTCTCCACTGCAGGATGGCTTCCGGCGTGAATCAACGTCGAAGAAGCTGATGTGCTTTCGCCTCATGGCGTAACTCCAATCTCTTTGCCACACGTGCCGCATGCGGTCGATTCCTGGATCGCTTCATACGAATTCCATATAGGCAATGCCGGGTGGTTGTCTCCCTCGGGGGTCCGGTGCGGAATGCCGTTGTCGTCGCACCCCATCGCGGGACCGTTGGCGCCACGAAACCTTTTCCACGTGCATTCGATGCAGTGCATACCATGCTCGTAGCGATAGGCAACGATACGGACGGGGATTGCGCCGAGCCGCCTGCGGCTCTTTCGGGTCTCTGTGAGCATCATTTCAAATCTCCAGTCGTTCGCGGCACGTGCCGCAGGAATACGGGCCGTCCAGCATTTCGTCGGTACTGAACACAGGGTGGATGGGATTGCCCTCACGGTCGGTGGCGTCGTAAGGAACGGCGTGTTCGTCGAAGTCCCCCGGCAGATGCAGCCGGTCATAGGCGCTGTTTGGGCCGAAGCGGTCGCTGGTGCAGTCGGGGCAATGCACGTCAGCCTCGTAGGTGTAGGCGATGACGTGAGGCATTACTGGCCTTTCAGCGCGTTGTCGCGCGCTTCGCTATAGGTCTCGTGCCAATCCACGCGCCCGTTGCGCCAGCACACGTTCCAGTTGTCATACACCTGGGTTCCCGCAGCGCGTCGTTCAGGGTTGTGCCGATGGTCGTGGATCGTGGCAATCAACGCTTCGCCTTGGAACACGTTGCGCTGCCCGAACGCGCGCTTGATGGTGATGCGGGGCATGTCGTACTCCTTGCCGGGCATTCAGGCTGAAACTTCAGCTTGCTGGATCGCGTGATAGCGACGCACCTTTGCGCGCCATTCGGGACAGGCTTGCGGTGCCAGATCCAGGTATTCCGGCGGACACGAGTAGTAATAGGGATGCTCGCATTCCGACAGCCACTTGTAGCCCGACCCCTCGATCAGGAAACAGGCGATGTGCGTCTCGAACGGTTTCGAGTTGAGCGAGGTGCGCTGCACGGCCCAAAGTATTTCGGTGCCTTGTTCACAAGCCAGGCTGTATGCCTGGGTCTGGCGCCGGCAAATGCCTTCGTTCACCTCATGGCTCTTGCTGGCGATGAGTTTCTCAATCAACTGTTCCTGCGGCATGTGGGGAAAAATCGTCCAACCCATTTCAACTCTCCTTTGCGGATGGTTTACGGGCCGCCCCCTTGGCGGCCCTGGCGCGGCAGGGGCAGGAATAGGCCCCTTGGGGCCGGTCCTGCCAAACTGCGCGCGGGGGCCAGCCGAAGGGAGGAGGACACGCCGTCCGCTCCCGTGCGCGACGATCCGGCGCGCGTTGACGCTGGCAGCCTCGCGCTCGTGCTTGCCGTGGAACATGGTGCAGTTGCAAATGGCATTGCCATGCTCGTCGTAAACGATGATTTGATTGGCCCCGCCGGTACGCCGGGGTTCCTGTATGTGTTGCGCGGTTGATGTGTTCATCACTTCCTTCTCCTTGAAAGACAGACCGGGCGGAATTGCCCGTTCCCAGAGAAGCCACGGCGCGCACGCCGTGGCACGATGAAGGAACGGCAAACCGCCCGGCCTACTTCGCCAGCGATCAGCGAACCGCCATCAATGCCTGGGATACCGGCCCCGTGTTGGCGTGACCGAGCCAATCCAGGCCATAGATCACTGCGTCGGCAATGGCATCGCAATGCCCGGCGCGCTCAAGCTGATGAACTTCGGGCGGTATGCAGCCGTGCGCCAGACCACGGCACAACTGGTCGAGCGGATCGGTTTCGCCATCAATGTCGCCTTGCGGGCGGCACACCATCGGAGCGCCCAACTCGCTCAGCAGTTGACCCAGTACCTCGCTAGCGCCATGCTCCAGAAAAACCTCGGTCAGGTCTTCCGGGGCCATGCTGACCAGGTGAGCCAGGCTACCGTCCCGGTCGCGCAGTTCATCTATCGGATCGTCCAGGTCATAGGGGTCTTCCCGCCAGTACCGGCCATCGCGCCAGTCGTAGTTGTCGCCCAGCCAGTAGTTGCGACGGCTGTCCTGCCGGGGATCACCGTTCACGTGGCAGCGGTTGCGCGTGCCCCAGACCGGGTCAAGCAGACCCACATCCCACGCATAGGTGTTGCTGAACCACAGCCCTTCGTACTCCACCCCGCTGCCCTGGTTGACGATGACGATCTCGCCACCCTTGGTCAGGAAGACGAACTTGTTGTCCTCGCCGATGTGCTCGCTCACCAGTTTCCGCCCGCGTTCGGACGCGAGGATGGCGTGCGCCGCGCCGTCATCCAGAAACTCGCGGCAGTAGTGCCAGGTATCAGAACGCCGGCTGTCGGATCGGGTGTCGATGTCCAGCACCCCGTTGTGCATCAAATACCCGCCATCGACCGCGTAGGGATGGCAGTTGTCCAGGTCTTTGTCCCCGTGAGTGGTGTAGCGGGCGTGGAAAGCCACGGGACGGTCGTCAACGGGCAGTGCGGTTTCCAGCCATGCCGTTGCAAGCGGCACGGCATTCAGGTCACGGGCGATCAGGGTTTTATGGTGCGCGGGCTGCCCCTGGTCATCGGCGTACATCAAACCCAATCCGTCCGGGTTGTTGGACAGAATGGATGCCATCAGGCCGCGCGTGTCCAGCAATACGCGGCGCAGGGTATCGGCTGCGCCATGAATCAGTATGCACATGGTCAATTCCTTTCAAGATGTGGGGGCTGGCCTTTCAGGCCGTCTCGATTTCGGTGACGCGCTGGGGTTTGTTCGGACGATGCGCGCGGGCAATCCCGAGCCAAGTGCGCAAGTGCGGGTAACGCTGGCCATGGCGGCGCAGCCATTCGATGAAGTGCTTGGCGTCCATGCCGGACACCGAGCCTTGCCGCGCAAATTCGACCGTGGCATGCGCCATGTCGATCTGCGCCATCGTGCGTTCATGCTTCATCGAGGCACGAAACAGCCGTAGTTCCACCGTGTTGTATTGGCTGTGGTGTCCACCGGTGTAGGTGACGCCCAGGTGTTTGGCGGTCGCTGGCCCCAGCGTGGTGAGGTTGACCGCGCGGTAACGGCTGTGAGTCAAGGCGCCGGACTTGATGTCCTTGATGATCTCCACCGGCGTGTTCAATTCGACGGTGTTGGCATAGTGCCTGGCCTGCTCGTCGTGCAACGGGTGCCGCCCGGCAACCGAACGGATGAAGCCGGCATTGCCCGGTGCATTCCAGAAGGCGATGAACTTGGCCAGCGTCAGTTGAGTGAAAGCGCGGGCGTCGATGTGGGCGTGCAGGCCGCAACAACCAGCGCTCCATGCCTCGGTTCCAGATGGGAATTTGATGCGGTCGAACGTGGCGCGCACACTCTCCAGCACCATCGGCGCAAAGACCAGTTCAATGCCATTGTCCGGCAGGCTGCCGTCTTCCTTGCACATGACCTTATCGGACAGGTCATTGTTGACGTGATCGGCGAGGTCGCCCCGCGCACCACGGCTTTCAGCGACACACTCGAACTCGACGCCCAGCGTGAAGTCTCCGCTGGCGCTGGATTCGATTTCCCGCATGGCGAGCACATGGCGGGCGTCGGTATTCCACTGGTAGATACCGTCACTGTCCTGCTCGCTGTCATCGCCATCGCCGCCACTGTCGTCGTCATCATCATCGGGAAGATGGGCGTAATACTGACCATCGCTGTCCGCATGGGCATCATCCCGAGGCAGTAGTTCATCGGTGTCCTCGGTGCGAACGTAATCGCCGTTGTCCCAGCATTCATAGCAGCAGTTGGTGTGGCCGCTGCCGTGCTGGAGGTCGTCTGCGATGCAGAAATGTTCGCACTGTGCATAGATCAACCGCGAGTCGCTGGTGAAAGTCGGCAGGCGTTCCAGAACCGAGCTGTAGGCGGCCCAGCCGTTGAGATCGCTGGCGATGTCCTGGGCCCGGCCCATGCGGTCGCGGTAGTTGGACGACGCCAGATACTCCCGCACTTGTTTGCCCAGCTCCAGCCGCTCGCTGCGAGTCATGTTGTGACGGCGAAATTGCAGATGGCCCCATGCCGCAGCACTGCGTGCCTGAACCTGGTGCGGCCATTGGACCGTCACGGCCGGTGGTGTGCGATGCCGATCCCACAGGCCCATCAGGCGCAAGGACACTGCGCTGGCGATTCTTGGAAGTAGGCCGGCGTCAGCATCCGGTGCGCTGTAAATATCGTTGGCGTTGCACGGCAGGCCGCTGAGCATGAAGCGGGGAAGCTCTAAAAACCTGACGGAGAAACTCGTCAGCGCGGTGCCATGAGGCCAGCTCACATGTAGCTTGCTGGATGCGCTCTCGTAGTGCAGGCGGAACTTGCACGCATTGATGGTGTGTTGCATGAACGTCTCCTCAACAGATGACTTCATGCCCACGGGCGGCGAAATGATTGAATATCAACATGCTGACTCCTTCACAGTGGGTTAGGGGCCGCCCCCTTGGCGGCCCTGAGTCAGCGAGGGGCGGCCCTCCCGGCCCCAAGCAAGGGCGCAGCCGAAGCCGCAGCCGCCAAGCGCAGCGAAGGTGGACCGGGTGATGGGGCGCGCGAGCGGCCTGCCGACAGGCAGGCCCCTTGCTTGGGGCCGGGAGGGCTGCCAACCTGCGCGAGGGGCTGCCAATGGGCGGGGCGGCCTAGCTACTGGCCTTGCCCGGCGGACTTTCAGGAGTGATTCAGGGTGTGGCCTTGGACGGTTGGCGTACCATCAGCCACGAGCCAGACTCCAATGCGTCCATCGGTCATGACCCCTCTGGAAATCCTCAATCACCCCGCTATCCAGCACCTGCTGAACCATGAGGATGTGACGCAGGCGCAGGCGGCCCGGCTGTTCGGCGTCAACCCGGCGAAGCTGTCCCAGTGGCTCAGGCGCGTGCGCGAGGAAGGCCATGCGCACAAGCTGCCGCCGCATCTGGCGGTCGGCCATGCACACGTCTCCAGCGGCCTGCGCGCCGACGGCCCCCTGGCCGAGGCTGTGAAGACCGTGTGTCGCATGGCGGTGCTGCTGTCGTCGCAGGAAATTTTGGCGCTGCAACAAGCCATCGCGATGGCGCAAGCCAAGGCCGCCGAACAAGCGGCAGCGTTGAGCGCGCGCAAGAAAAATATTCAGCGCCAGCCACCCCTCTCATGATCGGCGAGCAGCCGGTGTACGCCAAGACGCATCCCGCATCCCGGCGCGGCCCTGGATCGGAGCAATGAATTCGCCGGGAACGCAGGATCAGTCCCGAACCGATTTCAATCCCGGATCGACATCGGCGGTCTGGCTGTGCGCCCAGCACCGCACCCGCTTGCCGTTCTCGCCAACCGGGTGATCGGCCACGGCGGCGGACGCCTCATCAGTATCGCTCTCGTCATAGCAGATCACCTTGATCTCGCCCGCGTCGCAGCGCACCGAATGGATCAAGCCATCGGTCACGTCGATGGCGACGACCTGGGCGGCCAGGTCCAGTTCCTTGACCGCCGCCACAAGGGCGCTCTGTTCGCTGGCGTCGTAGCAGAGGAAAGGCTGTTCATAGCCCTCATCTGCGGCCAACGCTTCAGCTTTGTCGTAGTGAACGCCGAGGTTGTATTCTTCCTCGGTCGCATTCACTGTGAAGATCGGCATGTCGGCCATGCCCGAGGCATTGCGGCAACGCGCGCCGTGGTACGGTGAAGGGGCAGCAAGACCGCCGCGTATCACCCAGGCGCACTTGTCGCTGGACCAGCGGAGCAAGAACACGACGGGAACCCGTCAAGGGCGAGACATCACAGGGTGGAAATCGTCTC
>JAIRJU010000042.1 GCA_031260485.1 Pseudomonadales bacterium
TCAGGGAGCGCCCCTTACTTCTGGCGTTGCCCCTCGCGGGGGGAGGCGCTCATTTCATTCAACCCCGCGCGCTTCGCGCGCTGGACGGCCCTGCTGCCGCAGGGCTGCCGGTTAGCATAAACGTTAGGGGGCGCGGACTTTCTCAAGGCAGTTGCCTATGCGTGGTTAGGTGCATATGAGCGATAAACCAACTCTTTTTAGCCCCGGCATTGGCAAGCGTGGCATGACCGCCTTGCACTATGCGGCTTACTGCGGTGACCTCGAGGAGCTTTCCCAGCAACTGAAGACGGGAGCGAACCCAAACCTCAAAGACGAATATCGCGGCTATACCGCGTTGCATTGGTTGTCTGATATGGCGGCTACAGGAGGACCACGCCTCGAAATGCTGCGCTTGCTCGTTGTTCACGGCGCTGACGTCAACGCTGTCTCCGAAAACGGTGAAACAGCTCTGAGTCTGGCCTTTGAGGCGGGTAATTCGCTAGGCGACGCGATGGCCGTTGAGCTTAAGACGCAAGGCGCCAGCGGGTGAAAACGCCCAAGGGTGGTCTGAATTGTAGAAATTTCGACTTGATCGGACGGTCTCCACTCTGGCAGGCAAAAGCGGTATGCTTTGCGGGCTGTGCGTTCGGTTGGCCTGTGTTTCGGCTTCCCAAGCATCCTAACAACATGCTCAACCCCGCGCGCTTCGCGCGCTGGACATCACAAGGCTACGCCTTGTGATGCCGGTTAGCATAACGTTAGGGGGCGCAGACTTTCTCAGGACAGTCTACCCATACGTAGTTAGGAGGCGGAAATGCTCGTAACCATTGCCACTTTCTCATTTGCGCATGAGGCACACCTTGCCAAAATGCAGCTAGATGCCATGAATATCCCTTCGTTTATTGCTGATGGGAACACCGCTAGGATGTATTCCAATGCCATTGGATGGGTTCGGCTTCAGGTTCCAGAAGCGTTCGCTACTCAAGCCCAGAAAGCTCTTAATGAACCAGTTGAGATAATACCTACTTCTGAGTTAGAGATTGACCCTGAGTAAGACAACCAGGAGTTCCTTGTGCTGAATCCAGTCGGTGTTTGGCATCGCAGTTGCATCCCGCTCCAGCGAACGCAGGTGGTATTCTCTGCGGATTGTGCGTTCGGTTGAGCGTGAGTTCGGTCTCGCCAAGCATCCTAACAACATGCTCAACCACGCGCGCTTCGCGCGCTGGACAGCCCTGCTGCCGCAGGGCTGCCGGTTAGCATAACCGTTAGGAATACGAGGATATCGGAAGTGTCTGCTGAAATAACAGCCGAAGCGCTTGTGTATTGGTACTTGCGTTTAAATGGTTTTCTTACAATTACGAACTTCATTGTTCATCCCGATGAGGGAAGAAATCAGGAGACAGACGCTGACATTCTTGGCGTCCGGTTTCCGTATCGAGCGGAGAACTTAAATCGCCCGATGAAAGACCATGAGGTAATTTTAGGGCCACCCGGAAAAATACACATGGTCATCGGGGAAGTCAAAACAGGTCTATGCAATCTAAATGGCCCATGGACTAAGCCCGAAAGACGGAATATGCATCGTGTTTTAAAAGCAATTGGCATTTTACAGTCTCGTGAAGCAGAGACAGCCGCAGCAAAACTCTACGATTCTGGCCGCTACGAAAATCAGCGTTGTCGTATCTCGTTACTGTGTTTTGGAAAAAATCACAACCCTCAGATCGCTGAAAAATACTCCATGGTTCCGCAAATACTATGGAGTGATCTTATTCCATTTATCTACGAGCGGTTTAAATCATATCGCAACCAGAAGGTCTCGCATCTTCAATGGGATGAGGATGGTCACAAATTATGGGACGCATTTGAACAATCAAGAGATGCCTCAATATTTGCAAGCCAATTCAATTTTGGAAATTCAGGCTTGATCTGACAACCCCCGCTCCGGCAAGCGGCAGTGGTATGCTTTGCGGATCGTGCGTTCGGTTGAGCGTGAGTTCGGTTTCGCCGAGCATCCTAACAACATGCTCAACCTCGCGCGCTCCGCGCGCTGGACATCACAAGGCTGCGCCTTGTGATGCCGGTTAGCATAACGTTAGGCTATGCACATCATTCGCTAGGAGTCTCGTTTGTGTTCCTGTCATCCGATGCGTGGCTTCTTCTGTCTCTCATCTACGCCCGCGAATCCGCCGACCGAGATCATCTGCGAGCTGTCGGAGACTTCATTAACCATGCGATCTTCACTGACAAAGAACTCGAGGGTGGGTTGGCACGTTTGGAGCAGGCTGGTCATGCGGTCACAAATGAAAACCGATTCGCTCCGAGTATGCAAGTGCTAGCTTGGTACGACTCCATTACAACGGGTAAGTCGCGTACCGCCGTACATAAAGACCTCCAGCGAGTCGAGAAATTCTTGGGAATATGCAGTAGTGCCTAATATTGCGCTCAACCCGGACAGTTTCGCGGCTGTATCCCACTCCGGTAAGCAAAAGCGGTATTCTTTGCGGGTCGTGCGTTCGGTTGGCCTGTGTTTCGGCTTCCCAAGCGTCCTAACAACATGCTCAACCTCGCGCGCTCCGCGCGCTGGACAGCCCCGCTGTACGCGGGGCTGCCGGTTAGCATAACGTTAGGAAGCGCGACCCCTCTCCTCACTCAAGACAGGCTGTCTATGTGCAACCAGGAGAGCGAAAATGGCAAAGTGCAAGTTCTGTGGCGCTACAACCACCGCCGGAGGTTCATGCAATAAGAGCCCATCCGGTGGGCATGTTGTCTATATTCCCGGCAAATGCATCTACTGCGGCGCAACCACGAATGCTGGTGGCTCTTGTTCCAAGAGCCCATCGAAAGGACACGTCGTTGATGCTGGCCCCAAGAAGTGCATCTACTGTAACGCCACCGTAAGTGCTGGTGGGTCGTGCTCAAAGAGTCCATCAAAAGGGCACGTTCTGGGCGGCGGAATAATGGTAAGTGTTCGATGAAGGCCGTAGGCTGGCCAGCACTGCGTTGACGGATGTCAGCTCGTCATAAGCATGGGTTTTTTCTATTTTCGCGCCCGCGAAAATGCCTTACTGTTAGCGAGGCGTCCGTCAGTCAATGAAGTATCGGGCGGCTATTGCAACGGGAAAAAACGGATTACGTTGAGGATGGTAGACCATCCGTATTATGGCGTTTAGACGATAATAAAGTTTCTTTTGTATCTTTGGGCGGTTGGGATTTACCGCCCGAGGAACCTGGCAAATAGGCCGGGCGCTACGCGAGTTCGCCAGCGAGGTTCCAGGGTAACAACTCCTCAACACGGTTTACTGGGTAATCGGCAATCCGTGAGATCACCTCACGCAAGTACGCCTCCGGCTCAATGCCGTTTAACTTGGCTGTACCAATGACCGAATAAATCGAGGCCGCACGATCGCCTCCGGCGTCCGACACAGCGAAGAGGTAATTGAGCCGACCAATAGCCACGCACCGCAACGCGCGTTCCGCCGCGCTGTTGTCGATCTCGATGGTGCCGTCGTGCGCGTAGCGCGTGAGCGTACCCCAGCGCGTGAGCGCATAGCGGATCGCCTCGGCGGGTTTCGACCGCTTGGGAAACGTAGGCAGGAGGCGTTCAAACCATTGGCGCATATCGTCGAGCAACGGCCCGGCGCGGGCCTGCCGCTCGGATCTTCGGGTGTCGGGGGGCTTGCCCCGAATCTCCCGCTCAATGCCATACAACGCGCCGATGCGCGCCAACGCCTCATGGGTAAAGTCCGTGGCTTGCGTCTGGTGCAAGTCCCAGATTCTGCGTCTCGCGTGCGCCCAGCACGATGCCTCCAGCACCGAACCCGCCTCGTAAATTGCCCCATACCCGGCATAGGCGTCGGCTTGCAGCGTGCCCTTGAAATTCTTGAGATGTGCTTGCGGGTGTTCGCCCTTGCGGTTTGGCGAGTACGCAAACCAGACCGCCGGGGGCGTATCGTCGCCAGCAGGTCGGTCATCGCGCACGTATGTCCACAGCCGCCCCAATTTCGCCCGCCCCTTGCCGTGCCTGTCGAGCACGGGCAGCGGTGTGTCATCCGCATGAACCTTCGCCGCTGAGAGGACGTGTCGTTGGATGGCTTCGGCCAGGGGTTTCAGAAGCGTGTGGCACTGACCGACCCAGTCGACGAGCGTCGAGCGTTCCAGATCAACGCCCTGGCGCGCGAACATGACGCTTTGGCGATGCAACGGGAGATGATCCGTGTACTTGCTCGTCAAAATGTGTGCAAGTAGACCCGCCCCCGCCATGCCCCGTGCAACCGGGCGGGAGGGGGCGGGTGCTTGAACGATGGTGTCGCACTTGGCGCAAGCCAGTTTCTGACGGACGTGGCGCTGTACAAGGAAGGAGGCTGGGACGTACTCCAGGACTTCGGACACATCTTCCCCGAGGTGCTTCAGCTTACCGCCACAGTCCGGGCAGCACGTCGCTTCGGGTCGATGCTCGATGATCTCGCGTTGCAAGTGCGCAGGCAGCGGACGGCGGCCATGCCGGGGGGAAGGTTCGGATTGCTTCGCTGTGAGTTGCGCCTCGACCTTGGCGACTTCCTGCGTTTGCGCGTGTGCGTAGAGTTCGAGTTGGCCTAACTGCCCCAGGTGCAGTTTCTCGGAGCTTCTGCCGAAAAGCATGTGGCGGTATTTATCGGCGAGCAGCTTCCAGTGTTCTATCTCGCTTTGTTTCTGCGCGATCTCGCCCTTCAACTCTTCTTTTATGTCCTCATATCTGAAAAAGTGCTTGGCGTACATGTCCAGATCAAACTCCATCTCCTCAATCTTGCTATTCTGTGTCTCCACAAGAGTTTGAAGGGCGGGGATGTCGTTGGGAAGCGCGGGATTCATGACGACAGTCTACGAAAGAAATGCCTACGTGAACAGCCCTTTTGCCATTATTTTTGAATATTTTTATGCGGCCCGTGTGGGTTTCCAGGTCTCGACAGGTTGCCTCCAATCGAACCCATCGAGCAGCAGCGAAAGCTGGCTCCAGGTCAGGGAAAGTTTGCCATCTTCAGTCTGCGGCCAGACGAAGCGCCCCCGCTCCAGGCGCTTGGTCAGCAAACAGAAACCATTGCCGTCCCACCACAGCGCCTTGCACAAACTCCCCTGACGGCCACGGAAGATAAAAATGTGGCCGTTAAACGGATTGGCCTGCAATTTCTCCTGCACCGTCCCGGCCAGTGAGTGTATGCCCTTCCTCATGTCCACCATCCCGCAGGCCACCCACACCCGCACGTTGGACTTCGGGCCGATCATCATCGCGTGAGTGCCTCCATGACCACCCGGAGCGCCTTCAGGTCGACCGCGCCACGTAGCTGGAGGCGCGCGCCGTTCAGTTCGATGTCGATTTCACCGGGGGCAGGTTCGGAGAGTGTCGACGGCGGCAATGACGGTACTGGCGAGGGTTTCGGCACCAGCACAACTTCCGGCAGCAGTGCGGGCAAGGGGGCGGGTTCGAGAACAGTCGGCTCCGGCGCTGCAGCATCGGACACGACCACCGGCAGCCAGTTCTCTGGCGCGGGCATGAAGTGCGGCTTTGGTGGTTCATCTCCAGGCAGTACCTGTTCAGTTTGAAATTTCTTCATCCAAACACGTACCTGTTTGGGGGTAACGCCATAAACGGCAGCAACTTGCGCGTGCATTGCACCTGGCTCCAAACATCGAGCAACAATCATCCGTTTGAGTTCTATCGGTCGTCGAACGTAGGTGCGTGGCTGACCTGAAAACGGCCAACTCTTACCGTGCTCATGCTCCCTGACCCATCGGTGCACGATGTTCGCATTGATGCTATTGGCGATCGCAACGGAAGAAACGGAAGTGCCGGGTTGCCGACAGGCAGCAACCACCTTGGCTTTGAATTCGGCGCTGTATTGCCGACGGTGAGTTGGAGTGGAATTAAGCACCAAAATTGATCGCGTCCGCTTAGGTTGATCGCGGACACGATCAATTTTGGATGTGCCCACGTATCGGGGCACTTTCGCCGGTCAGCCTACCGCTGTAAAGACGGCCTTCGCCGTTCGCTTACGAATAATGTAACCGGGAAGGGAATGTTTCAGCGCATAGACTGAAATACCAATCGTTAGGAGACAAGATGAAAGTGCACCGCTATTTTGAGCAAATAAAAGCCATCGTCGCATCGCCCTTGGTTGGCCAATATCTCGTTGGTATAACTACGAATGTGCAGAACCGGCGAAGTGCCTACGAGAGAGTGGGATTCCTGTACTTTTTTGTGCTTGAGGTCGGACTCAATAGAAGTGCCGCTATTTCGCTAGAGCGCGGCCTATTCGATGCCCTTACGAGTGACCCGGATCTATCATCCAAATACCACGCTGAAAAGCGAGGGGGCTCATATCGCGCTAGCACTGGCGGGAAGATCGGTGAGACATATGCGTTGTACGTTGCAGCGCTTGCCCCCTAGCAGCCGCATCCCGCTCTGGCAAGCGAAGGGCGGTATACTTTGCGGGTC
>JAIRJU010000103.1 GCA_031260485.1 Pseudomonadales bacterium
AACAGGCCGAGCCGGGCGGCGTGGCGCGGCGCTTCATTGACGGCACGCAACCCAGCCTTGAGGCGCAACTGGCCGCGCTGGCCGACGAGATTGCCTACAACGCGCACGACATCGACGACGGCGTGCGCTCCGGGCTGCTGACGCTGGATCAGGTGGCGGGCGGCGCGCCGCTGTTCGCCCGCTTCGTGCGCGAGAGCCTGCGCGAACACCCGGCACTGCAAGGGCGGCGGCTGTTGTACGAATCCATTCGCCGCATGCTGTCGGCGCAGGTCTATGACGTGATCGACGCCACCCGCGCCGCGCTGCAAGCGGCGCAACCGCGCAGCGCCGGCGATGCCCGCCGCGCCGGGGCGCTGGTGCGCTTTGGCGAAGCCATGCGTACTGAATCGGCGATGCTGAAACGCTTTCTGTTCGCCAACCTGTACCGGCACCCGCAGGTCGTCGCCACCACGCAGCACGGCCAGCAGGCGGTGCGCGAACTGTTCCATGCTTACCTTGCGCGGCCCGCTGAACTGCGGCAAGAATTCGCCAGCCGGCCTGACCGCGAACGCGCCGTGGCCGACTACATCGCCGGCATGACCGACCGCTTTGCGCTGCGCGAGCACGAGCGGCTGACGGGCCGCCGCATCGGGATATGAGGTTTGCTTTTTCTGCGTCATGCCCGCGCAGGTGGGAATCCACGGGGCGGGCTACTGCAACGAACGCCATGGGATTCCCGCCTGCCAGGGAATGACGAAGCGGAAAGGCCCAAGCGCGCTGCTGAAAATTGAGTTGCGTTGCCTTCGACATAGAACCATGAAAATTGCAAAAAAAGTAGCCGCCCACATACCTCCTGCGGGCGCTTCAGGCCCAAAACACACTGAAAACGCGGTGCTGGCCGAACTGCGCCCCGGCCAGTCGATGGAGTTGCTGAAAGAGCTGCACATTCTCACGCGCGATGGGCGGATGAATCAGGACTCGCGCCGCAAGCTCAAGCAGGTGGCGCATCTGGCGCGCTTCATTGAAGACATTCTGGACACGCTCACGCCCGCCGATGGCCAGGCGCCGACGCTGGCCGATCACGGCGCGGGCAAGTCGTACCTGGGCTTCATCCTGTACGACCTGTGGTTCAAGCCGCACGGCAGCGGCGTCATCTACGGCATCGAGACGCGGGCTGAACTGGTCGCCCGCTCACAGGCGCTGGCCGAGCGGCTGGGCTTTGAGCGGATGCGCTTTCTCAACATCGCCGCCGCCGCCGCTCTGCACGCCGAGGGCTTGCCAGAGCGCGTCGACGTCGTCACCGCGCTGCACGCCTGCGACACCGCCACCGACGATGCCATCGCCTTCGGCCTGGCGCGGCGCGCGCAGGCGTTCGCGCTGGTGCCCTGCTGCCAGGCCGAAGCCGCCGCCCGCCTGCGCCAGCACAAGGCGCTGCAACTGGCGCGCACGCCGCTGGCCGAGTTGTGGCGGCACCCGCTGCACACGCGTGAAATCGGCAGCCAGTTGACCAACGTGCTGCGCTGCCTGTACCTGCAATCGCAAGGCTACGCCGTCACCGTGACCGAACTGGTCGGCTGGGAACACAGCCTGAAAAACGAACTCATCATTGCCCGCTGGAGCGGCCAGCGCCAGCACGGCGCCGGCCAGCGGTTGCGCGCGCTGCTGGATGAGTTCGGGCTGCAAGAACTGCTGCCGTTGCGCTTTGCGGCGCTGGCTGGTTAACTGAAATGGATGGCTTCCAGCGTAGCTGGGGGAAATTTTGAATTCTTTATTTTGATAATGTGCTGGCGAAGCCGTCCAGGTTGAACCATATATTAAGCACTGCTGCCAGAATGAGTAGCGATGAAGGCTTCAATGTCACCTGGTTTTCGAGGGCCATCGGCAAGCCACTCAACCTGCCATTCTGTGATGCGCTCGCCACGCTCATGAATGAAAACTTTCGTTTCTGGCTCATTTATCCATTCCAATTGTCGAACAAGAGCTAACGGTTCTTCTGCTCCCTCTGTAGCCTTAGCCCATCTTTCTCAACTCGACCGTCCCACTACCGCTAAGTTGTTGATTTGATTGAGGTACCACCCCCAAGGTCTCCACTACAAGGAGGAAGCGGTCTGGCCGGTCGAGTGGATGTTCTTTGCAGTGATCTTCGGTGGCGGCTGCTCAGGCAGCTACCTGCGCAGCCTGCTGGTGATGGGGGCTCGGGCGGTGCTGGCCGCGGCGATGAACAAACGCAACCCCAGACAAGACCCGATGAGCCGCTGGGCGCGCAGCCTGGCCGAGCGGCGGGGTTACTGGAGGGCGGTGGTAGCCATCGTGGCGAAGAACGCACGGCTGTGCTGGGCGGTGCTGCAACGAGGAGAGAGCTTCAAGATGCCGGCGTAAGCACGACGGCAGCAAGAAAACCGCAAGACAGGAGAAAGATCAGAAAACCGCCGCGCGAAGGCAGTCGTTGATGAGCAAAGGTTGGACCTGCGCTGGGGAATGCTTGGCTAATATGTCGGAGTCACTGGCTGCAAATGCACAAACCCGAGAAACGAATGGAGCCCCCGGCGCGCGTCTTTCATCAGGGTACGCGCCAAAGACAAGGCAGCGAATAACTGTTTGTAGTAACGCCGTCCGCACCCTTTGCGAGAAAACATCGACGAGCAGCCCGAGCAAGGTGGAAAGCTGATCTGGGGGAAAAATTGAAAACTGTGCCTGGGTCTATCGCTGCGCGATAGACCCAGGGTAATTTATTGCTTGCGATCAGGGGGAAGCCCTTGTAGCATATTAGGCCAAACAATAGACATTTGACCGTTACGTGCCACGAATGAACAACTTGCCTGATGCGATAAATGTCTCTGCTTCTTGCCATGCGCGAACATTTGCTTTTCGAGGCGCCTTGAAGTCGATGCCCATGTAATGAACTGGGCCACCACAGTCTGGACACCTATAAGTACGGTTTGCCTCGAAATCTTTCGCCTCTTTCCATTGCGCGGTTTGTTGTTCCGTAGACATGAAGCGATTTATAGCACCATAAAACTGCGGGCGCTTGAAGCACTTGCGGCACTTGAAGCACGCATATTGATGTGGAACGCTTGCGGTTTTCATAGCCTAATGCCCAAGGCTAAGCGGCGGCGTAGCCGTCCGCCTTGAGCCGCATATTAGGCCCAACTGAGCTATGCAAAATGATGTGCTACCAATCTGCCAATATCGGCGTGTGCTGCATTCAAAGCCGAGGTGTCAACCTTTCCTTCGCTAAGGTACGCCGCGACAAGAATGGGAGAACGATTCGGGGGAGTAACGATAGCCACATCGTTCGCTGCCCCATTGGAACCAGTGCCCGTCTTGTCGCCAACAACCCAATTTTTAGGCAAGCCAGCGCGCAAGCGATCATTGCCTGTTTCGCAATCGCGTAACCACTGAAATAGCAGATTGCGGGATTCCATTGAGAGCCGATCACCGCAGAGAACGGTACGCATTAGGGTTGCCATCGCTCGCGGTGATGTTGTGTCACGGAGATCGCCCGCCTCGTTGCTATTCAACGTAGGTTCGTTGCGGTCAAGTTGGGTTACTGCATCACCGCATGACCGAACAAACTCGGTGACGCCGGAAGGGCCACCCAATTTGGCAAGGAGCAGATTCGCTGCGGTGTTGTCGCTGACAA
>JAIRJU010000127.1 GCA_031260485.1 Pseudomonadales bacterium
AAATCTGCGGAATTTTCCAAGGTTTTAGTTTTTGGCGGCGCGGGTTTTTTAGGCTCACATCTATGTGAAAAACTGCTTGCTTCGGGCAAAGCGGTAATTTGCGCGGATTCTTTTGAGACAGGACGCCAAGAAAATGTTGCGCATTTAATTTCAAATCCATCGTTCAAAATTGTGCAACACGACATCCAGTTGCCTTTGGATTTGGAGGTGGATGAAATTTATAACCTGGCTTCTCCGGCTTCGCCAATCCACTATCAGGAAGATCCGGTTCGCACGCTCAAGACCAATGTGCTTGGTGCGATCAACGTGCTGGAGTTGGGCCGTGCGCAGGGGGCCAAAGTATTCCAGGCATCGACGTCAGAAGTGTATGGCGATCCTCACGTTCACCCGCAGCAGGAATCCTACTGGGGCAATGTGAATTCCTTTGGGCCGCGCGCCTGTTATGATGAAGGCAAGCGCTGTGCCGAGACGCTGTTTTTTGACTTTCACCATCAGCATGGCGTGGATATTCGCGTTGCCCGGATTTTCAACACCTATGGCCCGCGTATGCGCCCCGATGATGGGCGCGTGGTATCGAACTTCATCGTGCAAGCCTTGCAAGGTAAAGACCTCACGATTTATGGCAGCGGCCAGCAGACGCGCTCGTTCTGTTATGTCGATGACCTGATCGACGGCTTCGTGAGGCTGATGAACTCGCCATCGCCGTTACGCACGCAACCATTCAATTTGGGTAATCCGGGTGAATTCACGATTGCTGAACTTGCCGAAGAGGTTATTGCGCTGACGGGTTCACGCTCGAAGATCATCTATCTGCCTTTGCCTGTGGACGATCCGCGCCAACGCTGCCCGGATATTTCGCGCGCCGCCACGGAGCTTGGCTGGTCGCCACGCATAGCGCTGGCCGAAGGTTTACAGAAGACGATTGCGTATTTCGAGGCCCAGCTTGCGCAAGCGCAGCGGGCACGGAGGATTGGCTGAGGTGCGCCATGTTCTGGTGACAGGCGGCGCCGGTTACATCGGCAGCCACACCGCCAAGTTGCTCAAGGCAAGTGGCCTTACGCCAGTGGTGTACGACAATCTGGCGACAGGCCACCGTTCGTCGGTGCGCTGGGGGCCGTTTGTGCAAGGCGACATTCTCGATACCGAGCGCCTTGTCGCCACGCTGACAGAGTATGCGATAAACGCCGTCATCCATTTCGCAGCGTGCGCGTATGTAGGCGAATCCATGGAGAACCCGGCCAAGTATTACCGTAACAACGTCGCGGGCACCTTGTCGTTGCTGGATGCTTGCCGCCAGGCGGAAACGGGCACTATCATTTTTTCGTCGAGCTGCGCGACCTATGGCGTGCCAGAGCATCTGCCGATCAGTGAAACCACGCCGCAACGCCCGATCAATCCTTACGGCCAGACCAAACTCATCGCCGAGCATATGTTGCGCGACTATGCCGCCGCGTATGGCCTGCGTTATGTCGCGCTGCGTTACTTCAACGCCGCGGGCTGCGACCCAGAAGGCGATCTGGGCGAATGGCACGACCCAGAAACGCACTTGATTCCGCTCGCCTTGCAGGCGGCTTCGGGCCAGGGGCCGCGTTTATCGGTGTTTGGCACAGACTACGATACCGCCGATGGCACCTGCGTGCGCGACTACATTCATGTCAGCGATCTGGCGCAAGCTCACCGCTTGGCATTGCGGTATCTCGACGGCGGCGGTGCCAGCCTGGCGGTCAACCTCAGCACTGGCCAGCCGGCCAGCATTCGTGAACTGCTCGCGGCCATCGCGCGCGTTACCCAGCGCGAGGTGCCGGTGACATGGAGCCGGCGCCGCCCTGGCGATCCTCCCGTGCTTTACGCCGTGCCCACGCTCGCCCGCGAGAAGCTGGGTTTTGTACCGCAATACTCGGATCTGGACACCATCATCCGCACCGCCGCGCCGTTTTTTGGGTTGAAGGCGGCGGTATGAACGGCATTGGCCTGCATAGCATGGAGGAGAGCGTGGTGGAGAATCCGGCGCTGACGCCGATTTTCTCCGGTGCGACTGGGGTGAAATATGCTATGGGTGTGGCGCTGTGGCTGGTGGCGCTCGGGTTTTTCTGGCGCTGGTGGTTTATGCCGGGGCACATCGTTTGGCCTTTGGGCTTCATTCTGGCGACGGCGACGCTGGCCTGGCTAATGTTTTTGGCGGCGTATTTCATCGGGGTGTTCTGGGGTGCCCGGCGCATCACGGGGCCGCTGGTGCTGCCTGCAGGAAGCCGGGTGGCAATGGTGGTGACGAAAGCGCCTTCCGAACCCTTCGAGGTGGTGGCGGTGACACTCAAGGCGATGCTGGCGCAGGATGTGCCGCACGACACCTGGCTGGCCGACGAAGCGCCCAGCGAGGCAACGCTCGCCTGGTGCAGGCAACATGGCGTCAAGGTATCGACGCGCCAGAATGTCGCTGATTATCACCGCCAAACCTGGCCGCGGCGCACGCGCTGCAAGGAAGGCAATCTGGCCTTCTTTTATGATCATTATGGTTATGAGGCTTACGACTTCGTGTCGCAGCTTGATGCCGACCATGTGCCGGAGCCGGGTTATCTGCGCGAAATACTCAAGCCTTTTGCTGACGCCAAAGTAGGCTACGTTTCCGCGCCCAGCATCTGTGACAGCAATGCGGCGCACAGTTGGTCGGCGCGTAGCCGACTCTACACGGAAGCCAGTATGCACGGCTCGCTGCAAGCCGGTTACAACGGTGGCCTCGCGCCGGTGTGCATTGGCTCGCACTATGCGGTACGCACCCAGGCGCTCAAGCAAATCGGCGGCCTTGGGCCGGAACTTGCCGAAGATCATTCCACCACCTTGATGATGAACGCCTATGGCTGGCGCGGTGTTCATGCGCTCGATGCGATCGCGCATGGCGATGGGCCGAATACGTTCGCGGATCTGGTAACGCAGGAATTTCAGTGGTCGCGCAGTCTTGTCATGGTGTTGTTGCAGTATTCGCCACGCTATGTGCCGATGCTGCCGCTGCGCTTGAAGCTGCAATTTTTGTTCTCGCAGTTCTGGTATCCCTTGTCTTCGCTGTGCGCGACACTCATGTTTTCAATGCCGGCGATCGCGCTGATTAGCGGGCGTAATTTTGCCAATGTCACTTATTTGGAATTTTTAGTACATATTGCGCCGTTGTCGTTGGTGGTGATGCTGTTGTTCTATCGCTGGCGCGCAACAGGAACCTTCCGTCCCCATGATGCCAAGGTGATGAGTTGGGAAGCGGCATTTTTCTTGATGGTCCGTTGGCCCTGGGTTTTGCTGGGCTCGATGGCCGCGGTATACGATTGGGCCACAGGGTCGGTGGTCAATTTTCGCGTAACACCGAAGGGTGCCTCGGAGGTCGATCCGCTGCCGCTGCGCGTATTGTTTCCCTATGCCGCTCTGGCGCTGCTATCCGCACTGCCAGTGCTGCTGGTGGCTGATCCGGGCGAAAGCCCCGGCTTTTATATCTTCGCCACGATCAATGCCTTCATGTACACCCTGGTGCTGGTGACCATCATCGTGCAGCACTGGCGTGAGAACGTCAGCAAATCGTCAAAAGCCGTCTATAGTTTTGGAACCATGAGTTTTGTAGTGGGTTTGTTAGTGCTGCTTGGCATATCGGGTATGCAGCGCGCCCCGGATGGCTTGCAGGCGCTTGCCGTGGGCTTGGAGAACATCGGACCCTTCAAGACGCAATCACGCATCGCTGGCGCCGGCATGAATGGCAAGCAAACAATCACTTTCGATCCATCCTGGTTCAGCGATGTATTGAAGTCATGGCAGATGCAGGAAACAGAGCGGCAATACGAAGTAAGCGGGACGGATGAGACAAACGAATAGCCACCCGTGAGAGTTGCGTTTGCCTCGTGCAACACGCGGAAGGTGGTTTGGATTGCACTGAATGATTCAACTTGAGAAAAAATCTATGAACACAAAGTTGTTTAGATCGTTGTTTGCGCTATTCATGAGTAGCGGCATTGCTTTGTGCGGCATGGCGGATGCGCAGGCGCAGCAAGCTAACGACAAGCGCCCTATCGTCACTGGCGCCTCCATGCTGTTTGGTGTCTACGATCCGCATGGCGATTTCAACGACGACACTGGTCCCAGCATCGAGCACATCTTTTTGCCGTGGGAAGATGTCGATCTCGGTACCTTGACCACGGCAGATAATTACGCGATCGCGCACCGGCGCTCGTTACTGGTGACGGTGGAACCCTGGTCATGGTTGGCGCGTGAACAACATACGCCCACCGAACTTTACGACCTCATCATGCAGGGGCGTCTCGATCAGAACATGGGTGATATTTGCGCGAGAACGGCCGTGCTGCGCAGCCCAGTAACCATCCGCTGGGGCCAGGAGATGGAAGTCGATCACGGTCAATTCATCTGGTCGTCCTGGAGCCCGCAGCAATTCATCAGTGCGTTCCAACACGTCGTCACTGTATGTCGTCGCTACGATCGGGCTGCACGCTACATGTGGTCGCCACTGGGAGAGGCAAACCTTGCCATCTACTACCCAGGCGATGATTACGTCGACATGGTGGGCGTTACGCTGTTTGGCCTGCAACAACGCGACCAGAACGAAGTAGGCCGTGATCGCTCGTTTGAGGACATGCTGGCGCCGCTCTACGAACGTGTGGCCGGTTTCAACAAGCCGGTCTATGTTGCCGAGTTCGGCTATGACGGCGATGCGGCGTATGTACGCGATTGGGCCAGAACTGTGACACGCCCGATGTTTGCTTTTCCGTTGCTCAGAGGCGTCATTTATTTCGACGACCGCGAAGTGTATCCCTGGCCCGATGGCTATGGCCTGCCCGACTGGCGGGTGACAGCCAGCCCAACGCCGCTGAAAAAATAGAACGAAACTTTCAAAAAAACTCATCAATCAACAGTACATGGATTTATGGCCAGTGGTCATGGACCGTTCAGGCGTAAATTCAAAACACAGAGGTCATAGCGTGAAAAATTACAAACGTGTCGGTTTTACCTGTATGTTGCTCTGCGCGGGCGGCAGTGCTTTGGCAGCGGATGATACGCGTGGGCTTGGTACGGGCGCCGGCGTCGAGGCGCCTGAGCCGGGTTGGAAGGTGCCCTACATCGGCATTGATGCGGGTCAATCCACCTACTTTGCTTACAGCGGTGTGGTGTGGGCGTTGAATAAGAACATGGGCACACCGGGTGTACTGTTCAACGTATTTGTAGGTAACGGTCAGTTCAAATATGCCAGCGACGCTTATGCCAGTGGGCTGGCGGCAGGTTCGATTTTTATGGCCAATGCCTTGGTGGGCTACCGCACCTTTGGCCAGACTTACAGCCTTACGGGTTTCATTGGTGTCGATAGCACAAATGTCACGCTGCCGCCGGTCGACAGAGCGTCGGAAAATCAGGGCAGAAAAACAGGCATCAGAGCAACGCTCGACTATGAAACCAATAATTACAACAAACCTTATCTGGCCGTTTCGTTATCGTATTCCAGTGCGCTTGATTCCTATTCGGTGCGTCTGCGCCCTGGTTATCGTGTCGATGCTTATGCGTTTGGTCCGGAAGTTTCCTTCCACGGCAGCAATTTGGGGGATTACCAGCATCTTGGCTTGTTCTCTAACTATAGCCAGTCGGCTGGCAAGTGGGGCATTTTCTCGGTCTCCGCGTCCGGTGGCTGGGCTTTTTCCGACCAAGGGGACGGCAACTTCGTTGGCGGCATCCGCAATGGTCCGTATGGCGACATGACCTTGTCGCTGTTTTATTAAGATCGGTTTATTAAGGCCGGTTCATCAAGACAAGTTGATTAAGACAAGCGGAAGCAGGTTGCTATGAAAATCGCCATTGTTGGCATGGGGTATGTGGGGCTGTCCAATGGCGTGCTCCTGGCGCAGCATAATGAAGTGGTGATGCTGGATGTGGTGCCAGCGAAAGTGGCCTTGATCAATGATCGGGTCAGCCCTATCGAAGACGCGCAGATTGTCGACTTTCTCGCGCATAGGCCGCTGAATCTGCGCGCCACCCTGGATAAGCAGGAGGCTTATGCGGGGGCTGATTTCGTCATCATCGCCACGCCGACGGACTACGATCCTGAAACCAACTACTTCAATACCAATTC
>JAIRJU010000159.1 GCA_031260485.1 Pseudomonadales bacterium
TGTTGCACCAGCTCGGCGATGGTGCGGATGGTGCCCGAAGTGCCGTAGGCGATCTTCCAGCCCGCTTCGAGGTAGTTGCGGCGGATCATCTCCAACTCGGTACAGGCTGCCATGTACGCTTTTTTGAACGCCGCGGCCGGCGCGCGCGACTTGGTGAAATACGCTTCGGTATAGGTGATGCAGCCCATGCTGAGGCTTTCCAACAGCAGCGGCTCGTAATCCAGGCCAATGATGAACTCGGTGCTGCCGCCGCCGATGTCGGCAACCAGGCGGTGGTTGTGGTCATTGCTCACCGAGTGCGCGAGCCCCGCATATACCAGCCGCGCCTCCTCGAACCCGGAAATGATCTGAATCGACACTCCCAGCGCCGCTTCGGCGGCATGGAGGAACTGCTTCGACTGCCGCGCGCTGCGCAAGGCCTTGGTGCCCACGGCGCGGATCTGTTCGCGCGGAATATCGCGTAGACGCTCGGAAAAACGTGCCAGACACGCCAGCGCGCGCTGCTGCGCTTGCTGGCTGAGATAGCCATCCTTGTTGCTGCCGCGCGCCAATTGCACCATGTCTCTTTCGCGGTCGATGATTTCCACCTTGTCGTCCTGCACGCGGGCAATGACCAGGTGAAAACTGTTGGAGCCAAGATCGACGGCGGCGAAATAGGGTGAGGCGACTTTCAGTTTCATTACAGGGACTCTCTCGCGAAGTAAGCCGTCGCTTTTTTCAGGATTTCGTTCTCCATCTGCAGGCGGGCGTTCTCGGCCTGCCGAGCAGCTTCTTGCTTGAACTCCATCGTGTATTTCTGATGCGGAATCTTGTACATGCCACCCCTCCAGTGCTTAAATTTTACTCGGCACTGTTGGAGACCGAAAGTCGCGACCGCGCCCCTCCCGCTTGCCACCGCCGCCGTCCTACCCGCCCTCGATTGAACCCATGGTCAGTTCCTTGATCCCCGAACGTCCGCTGCTGATTTCGCCGACGCTGGCCGCCACCATCGGCCTCGACGAAGCGGTGTTGCTGCATGTCATCGGCGAACTGCTGTTGCAGCACCCGCCGCTCTTTCGCGCAGAGCGGCATTGGGTGGAGCTGAGCCAACAGCACTTGCGTGGCGCGCTGCCGTTTTGGGATTTGCCGAAGATCTATGCGGTGCAGCAGAGCCTGCGCGAGAAAGGGCTGTTGCTGCTCGAAGCGGTGCCCAATGCCGAGCACCTGCAACGCATTGCCATCAACCAGGCAGTGGCGCCGCCAGCCACTCACAGCGACGCCGCGCGCCAGCCGCCCTCGCCGCAGGCAGCGCCAAGCAGTTCGCGCCGCATTCCTGCCGATTGGCGTCCCGACCGCGATCTGCTGGTGCAATGCCAGCAGCGCAACGTGCCGCTGGATTTCATCGAGCAGGAAATCGCACCGTTCGTGCGCTATTACCAGGAGCGGCAAAAGCTCAGTTATTCCTGGCACCACGCCTTTCTCAAATGGGTGGTGGCCGCCTGGGAAAAACAGCGCGCCGTGGTGCAAGGGCGCCAGCAGGAAGCGCCGATGAGCGCACAGTGGCGGCCCAGCGAAGAGGCGCTCGACATTCTCGAACTCGCTGGCATCAGCCTGAGTTTCGTCGAAGATGCGATCCCGGAATTCGTGCTCTATTGGCGCGGCCACGGCAGCGTCAGTAACGTGTGGGACAGCAAGTTTCTGGCGCATGTCAAACGCCAGTGGGAACGCTACACTCACGCGCTGGAACACGACACCACGCTGCGCCCGATACCGCCGCAGTTTCAACCCAGCGCCGCGTGCTGGGAAATTCTCGCCCTGGCGCAGATCGACGCCGCGTTCGCCGAAGCGCTGCTCCCCGAGTTCATCCTCTACTGGCGCGACCGCAATGAAATCCATGCGTCTTGGAACACCAAGTTCTTGCAGCACGTAAAATTCCGCTGGGCGCAGCAGTTACAGAGCGCGCAACAGGGAACGGTGCTGGATAAGATGCTGGATCGGAGTTGGGCAGAGTGAATTCGCTCGCGCAGTGGCGAGCGATTGCTTCTGCATCATTCCTGGCAACAATCACAGCCCCAACTCACTCAAGCCCACCTGCTCCGCCGGGCGCGGCCCTAGCGGCCAATGGAAGAGACGCTCACTATCCGTGATCAGCAGATCGTTGATGCTGGCGCGGCGCACTGCCATCAGGCCATTGTCGGCGAATTCCCAATTTTCGTTGCCGTAGGAGCGGAACCACTGGCCGGAGTCGTCGTGCCATTCGTAGGCGAAGCGCACGGCGATGCGATTATCGGTAAAGGCCCATAATTCCTTGATCAAACGGTAATCGAGTTCTTTGGCCCACTTGCGGGTGAGGAAGGCTTCGATCTCGACGCGGCCTTGGAGAAACTCCGCGCGGTTGCGCCAGCGGCTGTCTGGCGTGTAGGCCAGCGCCACTTGCTGGGGATTGCGCTTGTTCCAGCCATCTTCGGCGGCGCGCACTTTCTGCAGGGCGCTGTCGCGGGTGAAGGGAGGGAAAGGCGGGCGGATTTCGCTCATGCTGACTCCTGGCGTTCGTGACGACTCTGCTTCGTGGCGGCTTTGCTTCGTGGTGGTTTTGCAAGTCTAGGAAAGATTGCCTTTTGATACCATAGCGCGATGTCTTCCCTCGCTCCCGCCACCACTCCCGCCGCCGCTCCCGACTTTGCCACGCTCGCCGCCGACATCAAGGCATGGGGCCGTGAACTCGGTTTTCAGCAGGTAGGTATTACCGATCTCGACCCCGGCGCCAACGCGCAGCATTTGCAGCGCTGGCTCGCGCAGGGTTATCACGGCGATATGCACTACATGCAGCGTCATGCCGATTTACGCCGTTCACCGGAGACACTCGTGAGCGGCGCGCGCTGTGTGATCTCCTTGCGCATGGATTACCTGCCCGCCGAAACCCGTGCCGTGAACGTGCTGCACAATGCCGCGCTGGCTTACGTGGCGCGCTACGCGCTGGGGCGCGATTATCACAAATTGATCCGCCGCCGTTTGCAGCAATTGGCAACACGCATCGAAGCGGCGAGTGGCGCCTTTGGCTATCGCGCCTTCGTCGATAGCGGCCCGGTTTTGGAACGGGCCTTTGCGGAAAAAGCCGGTCTTGGCTGGATTGGCAAGAACACCATGCTCATCAACCGCCGCGCGGGCTCATGGTTTTTTCTCGGCGAACTGTTCACCGACCTGCCCTTGCCCAGCGACGCTCCCGCCACTGCACACTGCGGCACGTGTACGCAATGCCTCGATCTCTGCCCCACGCAAGCCTTCGTCGGCGCGCAGGTGCTGGATGCGCGGCGCTGCATTTCCTATCTCACCATCGAGCATAAAGGCGCGATTCCGGTGGAACTGCGCCGCGCCATCGGCAACCGCGTGTTCGGTTGCGACGACTGCCAGTTGTGCTGCCCTTGGAACAAATTCACGAGCTTCACGCGCGAGCGCGATTTCACCCCACGCCATGCGCTCGACCAGGCGGAATTGGTGACGCTGTTTCTGTGGAGCGAAGCGGAATTTCTGGCGCGTACTGAAGGCTCGGCCATCCGCCGCACGGGCTACGAAGGCTGGCTGCGCAATCTCGCGGTAGGCCTCGGCAATGCACCGCGCAGCCCCGCCATCATCGCGGCGCTCGAACAAAGACTGCAACATCCTTCCGCTTTGGTGCGCGAACACGTACGCTGGGCGCTCGATTGTCATCAGGAGTACTACCCCGCATGAGCCATCACGAACATCACCGCCTGCATCGCAGCAACTGGCTGCGCGCCGCCGTCCTCGGCGCCAACGACGGCATCGTCTCCACTGCCTCGCTGCTGATCGGCATCGCGGCGGCTGGCAGCAGTACACACGATCTTCTCATCGCAGGCGTGGCCTCGCTGGTGGCGGGCGCCATGGCGATGGCGGCAGGGGAATATGTGTCGGTCAGTTCACAATCCGACATCGAAGCAGCAGACATCGAACAGGAGCGCACCTCGCTGCACGAAGACCCCGAGATGGAACTGGACGAACTGCGCGACATTTACATCGGCCGCGGATTGAGCCGCGATCTCGCCACCCAGGTGGCGCGCGAGCTTACCGCGCACAACGCGCTGGAAGCCCACACCCGCGACGAAATCGGGATTACCGATGCCGGCAAGGCACGCCCCCTGCAAGCCGCCCTCGCCTCCGCTATCGCCTTCATCGCGGGCGCCGCGCTGCCGGTGCTGGCGACCATCGTGTTGCCATTGGCGCTATTGTCTTGGGGACTCGCACTAAGCGCATTGCTGTTTCTGGGCATTCTCGGCGCCGTGGCCGCGCACACCGGCGGCGCCTCACTC
>JAIRJU010000291.1 GCA_031260485.1 Pseudomonadales bacterium
CTTTCAAGTCCATTAAACAGACCTTGATCGTGCTGTCGATGAGTCCGTTCGCGCTCACCGGCGGTTGGATCGCGTTGTGGCTTACGGGCGAATTCCTGTCGGTGCCAGCCTCGGTGGGGTTCATCGCACTTCTGGGCATCGCGGTACTCAATGGCGTGGTGATGTTGTCGTACTTCAATCAATTGCTCGCCAAGGGGCAGGACATCAATCAAGTAGTGTTCGAGGGCGCCGTGCGCCGCTTGCGGCCCGTCATGATGACGGCCAGCATCTGTGCCTTCGGCCTGGTGCCACTCTTGCTCGCCACCGGCCCCGGTTCGGAAATCCAGAAGCCGCTGGCCATCGTGGTGGTGGGCGGCCTCATCAGTTCCACGCTGCTCACGCTGTTTCTGATGCCGCTGATTTACCGGCATTTCCATCGTCATTCACCCGTGCTTTGAGGGAGCCACATCATGCACACGCTGTTGATTCTCAACGTTGCTCCCGAGCTAGAGGAAGAGTTGGTGGATTGCCTCTTGGAACTGCCCACGGTGAACGGCTTCAGCACGCATCAGGTGTATGGCCATGGTGTGAACGGACGCATGACGATGGCGGAGCAGGTGAGCGGTCGGCGCAAACGCCTGCAAGTGGAATTGATCGTGGAAGCACAGGCGGTGAAGCCCATCCTCGCGGCGGTACGGGAAATAGGCGCCTCTGGCCTCTATTGGGAACATCCAGTACATAATTTCGGGCGCTTGAAACCGGTGCCGCAGGAACTGGGTTAGAACATTTTTGATATTGCCGTATCGTGTATTTTGGGAAAATCAATAAAATAAGGGGCGTTCTTATTTGAGCTTGTCCCATGGCCTCCACCTCCACGGTACTTCCCACATTCTCCACACTCTGTGCTTTTCACCCCGCCACCGCGCGTTGGTTTGCGCGGGCGCTGGGCACGCCTACGCCGCCGCAGGTCGCCGCGTGGCCCGCCATTTTGGCAGGGCGCCACACCTTGATCGCGGCGCCTACCGGCAGCGGCAAAACCTTGGCCGCATTTCTGGTGGCGATTGATCGTCTGGTGCGGGAAGGGCTGGAGCCGGGCAAGTTTCTCTCTTCGTGCAGCGTGCTGTACGTGTCGCCGCTCAAAGCGCTGGGCAACGACATTCAGCGCAACCTGCAAGCGCCGCTCAGCGGTATCGGCGAGGAACTGCACGCCTTGGGCCTGCCCGCGGTCGCCATAAAAGTGGCGGTGCGCACCGGCGATACGCCGCAGGCCGAGCGCCAAGCCATGCTGAAGCATCCGCCGCACATTCTGGTGACCACGCCGGAATCCTTGTATCTGCTTTTGACCAGCAAAGGCGGGCGGCAGCTTTTGCGCGGTGTGCGCAGCGTGATCGTGGATGAAATTCACGCCATGCTCGGCGACAAACGCGGCTCGCATCTGTCGCTTTCGCTTGAGCGCTTGGCAATGCTGGTGCAGGCGCCGCTACAGCGCATTGGCCTCTCCGCCACGCAGAAGCCGATCGCGCGCGTCGCTCAATACTTGGTGGGGCTGGGCAATGTGCGCGAGGGCAAGGCCGATTGCGTGATTGTCGACAGCGGCCATCGGCGTCAGCTCGATCTGCGCGTAGCCGTGCCGTCTTCACCGCTGTCCGCGCTGATGAGCAACGAGGTGTGGGCGGAGTTGTATCAACAAATTGAACAATTGATTCAGAATAATCGCACCACTTTGATCTTCGTCAACACACGGCGTCTGGCCGAGCGTATGGCGCTTTCGCTCAGCGAGCGCCTCGGCGTGGAACAGGTCAGTTCGCATCACGGCAGCATGAGCAAGGAACACCGCTTCGATGCTGAACAGCGCCTCAAGCAGGGTCAACTCAAAGTGCTGGTGGCCACGGCGTCGATGGAACTTGGCATCGACATCGGCGCCGTGGACTTGGTGATTCAAGTGTCCTCGCCCAAGAGCATCGCCACGTTCTTGCAGCGCGTGGGCCGCAGCGGCCACTACGTGGGCGGTGTGCCCAAGGGCGTGCTGTTTCCGCTCACGCGCGATGATCTGGTGGAATGCACCGCGCTTATCGCGGCGCTTGGGCGCGGCGAGCTTGATCAACTGGTGATTCCCGATAAACCGCTCGACATCCTGGCGCAGCAACTCATCGCCGAACTTGGCAGCCGTGAAGACGACGAGCAAGGTGTTGCTGTCGATGATCTATGGCACTGGGTACGCCAGAGTTGGGTTTACCGCGATCTGGAGCGCGCCGAGTTCGATGCACTCTTGCAGATGTTGAACGAGGGTTACACGACACGCCGCGGCCGCGCAGGCGCGTGGCTGTATTTCGATCAAATCAATCAAAAATTGCGCCCGCGCAGAGGCGCAAGGCTGGTGGCGCTCACCAACGGCGGTGCCATTCCCGACATGTTCGACTATCAAGTGGTGCTCGATCCCGAGGACATCGTGGTGGGCACGCTCAATGAAGACTTCGCACTCGAAGCGCTGCCCGGCGATGTGTTCACGCTGGGCAATCATGGTTGGCGGCTTCTGGGTATCGATGGCCTCAAGGTGCGCGTCACCGACGCGCAGGGCCAGCCGCCCACGGTGCCGTTCTGGTTGGGTGAAGGGGTGGGGCGCACGCGGGAATTATCCGAGGCGGTGTCGTGCTTGCGCGCGTCGCTGGCAGTCTGTTTTGAAACGTCGCTGCAACACGGTATTGATTGGTTGCAGCAGCAGGAAGTCGGCCTCGACTACGCCGCCGCTGAACAACTCGCCGCTTATCTTTATGTGGGCTACAAGGCGCTCGGCGTGATGCCCACGCGCGACACTCTGGTTATGGAACGCTTCTTCGATGAAGTAGGCGACATGCACCTGGTGCTGCACACACCGTTTGGCAGCCGCGTCAACAAGGCGTGGGGTTTGGCGCTGCGCAAGCGTTTTTGCCGCAGTTTCAATTTTGAGCTGCAAGCCGCCGCCAACGACGACAGTATCGTCATTTCGCTGGGCGCGGTGCATAGCTTTGAATTGCACGAGGTCTTTGGGTATCTGCACAGCGCCAGCGTGCGCGAGGTGTTGATTCAAGCGCTGCTCGATGCGCCGATGTTTGAAGTGCGCTGGCGCCACAACGCCAGCCGCGCGCTGGCGGTGCAGCGCAATCGCGGCGGCAAGCGCATTCCGCCGCAGTTTCAGCGCATGGCGGCGGAGGATTTCGTGGCGCAGGTGTTTCCTGATCAGATCGCGTGCCTCGAAAATCTCAGCGGCCCGCGTGCGGTGCCCACGCATCCGCTGGTGCAGCAGACCATTCATGATTGCCTTACCGAAGCGATGGACATCGAGGAATTGGAACGCATCGTGTGCGGCATCGAGAGCGGCAGTTTTACCTTGATAGCGAAGGATCTACGCGAACCCTCACCGTTTGCACAGGAAATCATCAACGCGCGGCCCTATGCCTTTCTAGACGACGCACCGTTCGAGGAACGCCGCACGCTCGCCGTGCGCCACCGCACCTGGTGCGACCCTATGGAAGCTGCCGATTACAGCACGCTCGATCCCGCCGCCATCGCCCGCGTGTGTGACGAAGCCTGGCCTTGGATACGCAACAGTGAAGAATTGCACGACGCGCTGCTGTTGCTCGGCTTCATGACGCTGCCTGAATTACACGGCAACGACGCACAAGCAGACGCTTCGCTGTACCTCGATACCTTGGTGCGCGAAGGCCGTGCCACGCGCGTGAGCCGTGGCAAGCACTCCCTATGGATCGCCAGTGAGCGCTGGCCGCTGTTTGCCGCCTTGCCAGGGAATTGGCAGTGCAAGCCTGCGGTGGCCTTGCCGCCGCACTTGGCGCAGCGCATCGAGCCTGATACGGCGCTGGTTGAACTCTTGCGGGGCCGTCTCGAAGCGCTCGGCCCTGTCACTGCACAAGTGCTGGCAGCGCCGTTGGGCATGAACAAGAGCGAAGTCATGCCAATGCTGCTGCATCTCGAAGCCGAAGGTTTTGCGTTTCAAGGCCACTACAGCCCGCACGATGGCCGTGCGCCGGATGACAAGGAGTGGTGCGAGCGGCGTCTGTTGCAGCGCATTCACCGTTACACCCTCGATGCGCACCGCGAGAGCATCAAGCCGGTATCGTTACAGGTGTACATGCAAACATTGTTTGAATTGCATGATCTTCAAGCGCTGAGCGATGAACGGGTGATAAGCGGCGTCGCCACACAGGAAATGCTGCGCCGCGTGCTGACACAACTCGATGGCGTCACCGCGCCAGCCGCTGCCTGGGAAGGCGATATGCTTCCCGCACGCCTGCCTCATTACGATCCCCTCTGGCTCGATCAACTGTGCAGCAGCGGGCAGGTCTGTTGGGGGCGTTTGCTGCAACCGAAAGAAGGTGGCGAAGGCCGCAAGGCGGGGCCGGTGAAAAGCGCGCCGCTCAATCTGGTGCAGCGGGCCAATCTCGATTTATGGGTAGCGCTGGGCTGCGCCTCTCGATCTATAGGCTGTGCCTCTCGGTCTATGGGCTGCGCCAACGCCGAGCCGCAAGGGCTCAGTTCTGCTGCGCAAGCGCTGCGGCAATGCCTGCATCAAAAGGGCGCGAGCTTTTACAGCGATCTGTGCCGCTACAGCGGCCTCTTGCCGGTGCAGGTGGCAGAGGCGCTGGCGGAGCTTGTCAGCGCGGGCCTCGTCACCAGCGACAACTACACCGGCCTGCGCGCATTGCTCACGCCCACCAGCCACAAACCCAAGCGCGAGCACCGTGAACGCCGCCGCGCGCTTTACGGCATCGAAGACGCTGGGCGCTGGGCCTTGCTCACACAGGACAGTGGCGTGGCGGATGAGTGCCTGGCTGAAGCGCTCACGGACGCGCAACTAAACCGATTGATCCAATTATATTGCAAGCGCTGGGGCGTGCTCGCCCGCGCCGTGCTGGAAAACGAAAGTGTTGCACCGCCTTGGCGCGTACTGTTGCGGCACTTGCGGCTCATGGAATTGCGCGGCGAAATCCGCGGTGGCCGCTTCATCAACGGCGTGGGCGGCGAACAGTTCGCCATGGCGGAAACGGTGGCGCTGTTGCGCCGCAAACAGAAAGAATGGCACGAGCAGCAAGCATCAGTAGAGCGCAAGCCGCTGCGTCATGTCATCAACGCCACCGATCCGCTCAATTTGCTTGGTACTCTTTTGCCCGACAAGCGCGTGCCGCATCTGCACAACAACCGTATCCTGTTTGAAGATGGCCTGCCTATCGCCGTGCTGGAAAAAGAGCAGGTTCACTATCTGCGCAACGTCAGTGAAGCGCAACAATGGGAGGTGCAGCGCTTGCTGCAAAAACGCAGTTTTCCGCCGCGTTTGCGGGCGTATTTGGGGAGGGTGTAGGGCCGAAAGGATTAGGCCACGAGCTTGCTGGCCACCAGGCGGTTCAGACTAACGCCGGCTTCCGCAGCCTGGATGCTGAGCGTTCGATGTATCTCGGGGGGTACCCGTACCATGAACTTGCCGCTGTACTGGCGCAAGGAGAGCGCTTCGGGAATGGCTTCAGCGTTCTTCTTCATATCCGCCATACAGCGCTGTACCAACTTGCGGATGCCGCTCAATGCCGCTTCTGGCGTATTTTCCAGCCAGCTCAAACTCGGAAATTCCGCGCATAAGCCTACGTGCTGCTGATCGTCCGCGGACCAGGTGATGCGATACGTGTAGAGATCAGTCTGTTTCGCCATGTTCCGCCTCCAAACGGGCAAGAGCTTGTAGTACTTGTTTCACTTGATAAGCCTTGGCCATGCCTCTGTCGCTTTGAATGTTCACCCGAGGGTCGCCAAACCAGGGTGTTTTGTAAACCCGGTGGCTACCATTCGCCATGCGCGCTGGCCCGAAGTACGCATCGCAAATTTTGCACAGATCCCCAAAGCGGATGCCTCGCGGGTTTTCCCGCATGGCAGCAAGAGTGGTTTCAAGTTTGTGCATAGATGGTATCACTATTGGTATCTTATTTGGAGTGCGTGTGGCAGTTGTCTCGGTTTAGTCGAAGTATGCAAATTGCGCCAGTTTAAAAATCATTGAAACCCCGCTGGGCTTTGCTCTTGGTCCAAGCCCGGCAATTCGAGTACCATTGCGCCGGGCTTACAGGACGCCCCTCTCGCGAAAGCAGTGCACCTGTCACCACGCAAGCCTCGTGCTTGCATACCCTCCGGCCATGAGCGAGCAGGCCCTTAATCAAGGAGCAGGTATGCACAACGATTCAACGATTACTCTTTCTTCTTCCACGTCTTCTTCTTCCGCTTCCGCGTCTTCCTCGCCTTCGGCATTCGCTGCGGCGCCAGCAGCATCTGCTGCGCTGTTGGTATTGCGCATCGCCAAGCGTTTGCACAAGGCAGCGCTCGAGGGTGCGCCTAATCAGGCGTTGCCGGTGTTGCGGCGCGTGCTGGCCAGCGGCAGCTTGCGCGATCTATCGCTGCCGCAATTGCACAAGAATCGCGCCTTGGTGCGTCGCAAACATATTCTGCGCACCTTGGCGGTCGAGGCGGGCTATGCCAGTTGGGAACATTACCGCGCAGCACTCGCTACGCTGCCGGTCGAAGAATTGCCGCATTTCGATCTCGTGCGCAGCCAGGCGGGTTATCCCAACCTGTGGTTTGCCTCGGTGGCAGAGGCTCAGGCTTACACCGCGCAGCACGGTGGCCGCATGATGGCGGTGGGTGAGCAGGCGGTGGTGTTGGTGCCGGGCGAGCAGGCCGCCTAGTAGCCCACGCCTGTACGCAGCATTCGAGTTTTTCGCGGCGCGAGCGCTTGTAGTAAGCTCGCGCTGTTTTTTACATGGATTGTTTTTTACCTTGGTTATTTTTTACGCTGGTTGTTGCCACTTTATCGGTTGCCGTATCTGTTCATGAATTTCGTTCCGCTCGTTCCACTTTCGCACTTGCACGATGGCTTTCGTCAGGTTTTCACGCTCGATGGTGTGGACTATCTGCTCTTGCAACATGAGGGCAGGCGCTATCTGCTCGAAAACGATTGCCCACACGCGGCCTATCCAATGGCGCAAGGCAAGGTCGTGGATGGCGCGCTGCGCTGCCCGATGCACGGTTATCTTTTCAGCCTCGACACCGGCGCCTGCACGTACTACACGGAAGGCCCTTGCCGAGGCTTGCAGCGCTTGGATCTGGTGGAGCAAGGCGGCCAGGTGGGCGTGTTGCGCTGAAGTCTTGCGCCCAGGGTGCGCCGTGCAGGGATGAAGGCATTTCCGAACCGAACGGTGCGTGTCGATATTGCCGCGCGTTTTGCGCAAAACCGCGGCGCAATTCACTACGTTTACACGTTTGAGGGCTGACGCTCGCCAGTCTTCCGCGTTAATCTATAGGGCTCAATTCTCACAGGGGAAATGCCATGAAGCTCAATCATCATCGCGCGGCGCTGCTGCGTACCACGTTCGCCACAGCGCTGGCCGCAGGCTGTGCCGCGCCCGCGCTGGCTCACCATGGCTACGGCCTGTTTCAAGTGGATATCAACAAGGAATGGTCCGGCACGCTCACCGCGATGCACTTGGTGAATCCGCATTCCTACATGGAACTCGAAGTGAAAGGCGCGGATGGCAAGCCCTTGCAGATGAAATGCGAAATGCGCGCCGCCACCTTGATCAAGCGTTCTGGCTGGTCTGTCGATATGTTCAAGGTGGGTTCGCAGGTGCAGATCAAAGGGCACCCGCATCGTGATGATCCGGGCGCGTGCTACATCGAAAGTTTCACCATTGATGGCCAAACGGTTGATCGTAACGAGCAGTTTTCCACCAATGCGCCGGTGGATACTTCCAACCGCGCGGCGCGTCTGGCTTCCGGCGAGCCGAACCTCAGCGGTGACTGGGCCGTGGAACAATCGGTATTGACCATTCCACCCAGCGGCGGCCATGGCGACATGGTGCCCAAGAGCCTGGTGGCGAAATACGCTTCCGGCGAAGTGACCTTGCAGCAGATTCGCGCCATGAGCCCGCCAGCGCGCGCGGTATACACCGACCGTGGCAAGGCCGAAGCGGAGGCGTTCCAAATGTGGTCGGTGCAGGACAACCCACGTCTATCCTGCAAACCCACCAGCATCGTCTACGACTGGACTTTCGACTGGCCGGTAAACCGCATCACGCAGACCACCACGGCCGAAGGCGAAAACGTGATCGACATGGATTACGGCTTATTCAGCTTCACCCGCCGCATCCACATGGGTATGGCGGCGCATCCCGCCACGATCGTGCCGAGCAATACCGGTCATTCCATTGGCCATTGGGAAGGCGATACGCTGGTGGTGGATACGGTAGGTTTTGAGGCCGGCGTGCTGTCGCCGCCGAGCCGCAACAGCGATCAACTGCACGTGGTGGAACGCTTTACCCTGGATCCGGTAACGCTGAGCCTGCGCCGCGAATTCAGCGCCACTGACCCGGTGTATTTCACGCAGCCTTATGCGGGCGCCGATATTGTGCTGTTGTCTGATGTGCCTTTCGAACGGCATCCTTGTGAAGAGATGACGCCGGAATTCATCGAAGCACAGGCGCAGGCGGCACAAGCGGCTGGGCAGCAGTAATATTGTTGTTGATCGAAAAGTTGATAATTCGTGTAAACATTACCCTGCCCCACCTTAATCCTCCCTCGCACGCGAGGGAGGCACCAACGCCACCCATTTCTTGCGCGGGTCTTTCGGCCCGGAACCTATCGCAATGACCAGGCCGCGCTCACGCAGTTTGTTCAGGCGCAGTTGTGTGGCGCGCGGTGTCAGTCCGATATGCGCCGCGATGTCGGCAGTGGAGCGGCCACTGGGTTTCTGCACGAAGGTGATCAGGCGTTGTTCGATGTTATCCACGGTGGGTGGTTTGATTCTTCTGGTGTGAAGAATCACGCGAAACCGTAACCCGATTTCGATGAACTGTGGCGCGCGCAGCCCAGCGTCCGAGCAGGCGAGCAGCATTTTCTGAATACCACTGCCCCATTGTTCGATGAGCCTCAATTCCTTGAACGCACGGGCAATAACATGATTGCGCAGCCGCGAAACGCCGCCCTGCAGTTCCTCGACTGTCAGGCCGGGCAGCAGAATTCCGGGGTTTTCGACTTCGATCCGGTCATCGAATACCGCGACCCGGATGGGCGCGCCGCGCTGGGAATAATCAGCATGTACCACGGCATTCACCAGTGCCTCCCGCAAGGCTACCGGCGGCACACTGGGTTGGTCGCGGCGTTGCAGCCGTCCAATGTCTGCCCCCATGCGCGTGTTGCGCTCGACGAACCCGATGGCCTGTTCGATCGCCAGCACCGGATAGTCACGTAGTTCAGCGTGATCCACCAAGCGGCTTTTATCCGGTGAAGAAAAATAGCCAACCTGAATCCACGCATCCGGAAAATGCGTCAACCTGTCTTTGCCAAACAGGATCATGCCGCCGACGGTTGGGCGCTCACGGCCTTGATGCTTGACGATCAGGCCCAAGGTACGCAAATCCTGCCGCCGCAGCGTCCGGTACTGCGAAAAGTACTGCGAAGCAGCTACGAAGTCGATTGCTTCGTAGTTGAGCGTCGGCAGGGGTTGCTCATCATGGCTGCCCAGGTCTATCCGGCGGCTCAACTCGTTGATCAGTGCCGCATCCGCATGGCGGTTGGTCGAACCCAGGCGCACGTAGGTTCCGCGCTCAGCGCCCTCGGCCTTCACATGATGGGGGCGCAGCGAACTGGGGTGAACTTGCAGCATCAGCACCTGCGTTTTGCGCCAGGGAATGATCTCGATTTCGGCCAGTAGCGGTGGGTGAATCGAGTCGGCAATCAAATTGGCGATATGCCGTTCTCTGTCCAGCGGGGAGGCAACGCCGATCACTCGCCGCTCGCCATCGGTTACGCCGATGACGAGTTGGCCTCCGGCAGAGTTGGCAAAGGCAACCAGCGTGCGCAGTATCGGTTTGGGCGATGACAGGTCGCGCTTGAATTCCAGCGTTTTGCCTTCTGGGTTTCGGAGTAGGTCTTGGAGTGACATACTACGAAATATACTACGAAATGAAGGATGGGTGAATACTTCGTAGTTCGCTTTACCTTGCGCGGTGTATTCAGATCCCCAAAGGCGGTGGTGCCATCCGCGGCATCGGTGAAAATTCGCCACCAGCCCCGTCACCGGCATTGGCTCTATGCTGGCGCCCATCGCCACCAGCCTTGGGCGCTTCAGCTTCGGCCTGCTGTCCTACGACTCCCTGTCCTACGACTCCGGCGCTGGCAACGATCCTTTCGGTTTCGGCTGGAATCTGTCATTGTCGTCGAGCACGCGCAAGACCAATAGGGGACTATCCCAATATTTCGACGCGAACGATTATGATGCTTTCATTCTCTCCGGCGCGGAAAGTTTGGTTCCAGTACTTGCTCAGAACGCCAAAGGCCAGTGTATTGTTGGTCTGAAATAGTTTGATAATCTGCTCATTGCCTGTGGCTTCACGATAAAAGGCGGGTCTCCTTACCGAAGGGAACAGCCAGAAGGTCTCTAAATTGAATTGCAATAACAGTATATTTTTTGATATTCATGACTTGCTGGAACACATTCAACGCAATGTGGCTATGCTGCGTTGAATGAGTTTATAAAGCAGCATCTTGAAATTTCACGCGGGAAGAATTGGTATGCTTGCGATATGTTGATAGGGGAGCCAGGAGTCATTCAGGGAGTCTGAAATGGGCTTGATCATTGATGTAACGCGCGCTTTTCAACATGCCTGGCTGGGCCGGTTGCCCACGGGGATAGATCGCGTTGATCTGGAGTATTTGCACCATTTCAGTGGCACCGGGCGCGCGCTGCTGCGGCTCGGTGGCCGCTGGATGTTTCTTGGCGCGGCGGATTCCCGCAAGCTGTTTCGCGCCTTGTCTCAAACTGGCGGTGTGTCACGCCGTTGCCTGATAGGGTGTGTGTTGAAGAGCTATGTGCTGAGTTGGCGTTGGCCGCGAGCGGGAGCTTGGCTGATTCATACTGGTCATGCTGGCCTGGAGCGGGAAAACTTTTCTGATCGGGTACGGCGTTATGGTCTGCGTCCGCTTTATTTCCTGCACGACCTGATTCCCATTCGGTATACCGAGTATTGCGGTTCGGGAGTCGCAGTGGCGCATCACCGGCGGCTGGCGACACTATTGGAGACGGCAAGCGCGGTGCTGGTCAATTCGCAAGATACGGGCCGCGATTTGGCGCAGTACGCGACCGAAGAAGGCTGCAAGGTACCGGCATGGACGGTGGCGCCGCTGGGGATAGGCCGCTTGCACGGGCTGGCTGGCCCCCGTCCGCTGGAAGCGCCTTATTTCGTGATGCTATCGACCATAGAGCCGCGCAAGAATCACTTGCTTCTGCTGCACCTATGGCGAGAACTGGTCGCGCAATTGCGTGAGCACGCGCCGCGCCTGGTGGTGATTGGTCGGCGCGGCTGGAAGTGCGAGCAGGTCTTTAACATGCTGGATCATTGCGCGGCCTTGCGCGGGTTTGTGATTGAACTGCCCAGGTGCGGTGACGATGAGTTGCTCACCTGGCTGAGTCATGCGCAGGCGCTGCTGTTCCCCTCGTTTGCCGAAGGCTATGGTCTGCCGCTGGTCGAGGCCATGTCGCTGGGGGTGCCCGCTATCGTCAGCGACATCGCTACTTTCCGAGAAGTGGGCCGAGACATTCCTGAATACGTTTCCCCTCTCGATGGCTTGGGCTGGAAACGCCTGATTCTGGAATACATGGACAATGATGGCGCTGCACGAAGCGCGCAGTTGGCGCGCATGAAAGGCTACCAAGCGCCCACGTGGGAGGCGCATTTTCAGGTGGTTGAAGGGCTGCTGACATCACTCTGAAAGAGAGTGGTCTTGCCGATACGAGACGCTTGGGTATTTTTGTGCGTGAGGTTGAGTTTGTTGATTAAGTGCTTATCCGTAAATGAGTCTGGCTTATGCGTGAATTGATACGCTTCAAGTTCACGCCTGTTGCCCTCGCCACCGCGCTCGCTATCGGGCATCTGGATGCAGCGTATGCCGAAGACGACACAGCGGTGCAACGTACTCGGCAGTGGCATGTCACGCTATCGAGAAGTACGTGGATGGATACGTCGCTTCCGGCCTTTCCGAAAAACGTCGTTACAGGGAACATTCGCCTGGAAAATGCCTATTTTTGGAGCGGAGGAGTTTCGCGTGTTCTCATTCCACATTTCGATATTCCAGTTTTAGGCCATCTATTGCCGGGAAATTCGCTGGAAGTTGAAGGGCAGGTCGTAAAGCACTTTGGCAAACAAGACCATGTTGAAGCTACCGGCGCGCTCGTGATTCGCTCTGGCGACGTTCATCCTTTTGAGCCGCTTTCAATCAATGTCGCCTGGGCCAACGGTTTTTCTTATGCGTTCTCCCACCCTGCCTACGAAATGGGGCCGCAAGGGGAAAGCGGCATAAATTCCCGAAAGTTCCAATACCACATGGGATTTGAAACTGAATTTACCCATAGCCACCTGCCATCGACGCACTTCATCATCAAATTGCATCATCGTTCTGGCATCTACGGCTTGATTAGCCCCAGAAAAACCGGCTCAAACTATATTGGTGCTGGTCTGCGTTGGGATATTCAATAGCTGTCCCATCAGGATTTCAAACCGAGCGCAGCTTTTTTTAAGGTGATTGGCGAGAGTTCTGCATCGTCTGCACCGCGCTGGTCACGGTGATGATGGGCAGGAACAACTGGCTGATGAGCTGAATCACCTTGCTTGGCTGGTTTGCCGTGGCATTGCCGAAATACAGTACATCCCTGTCCTGCATGGCGAAACGCTGCGCCAGAAAGTAGCCCTCGGTTTTCATCATGTTCATGTGATACACCACAGGCTCTTCACCGCCTTGCGCGTTCTTCACATAGCGCAGCAGAAAGACGGCGGCGGGGTCGCCCATCGCCGGGTTGCTTCCCCCGGCTGTCGCAATGGCTTCAGCCAGTGACACTGATGTGCGCGCGAAGGGCAACTGCTCGGACCGCCCCGACCCGCCAAGCACCGAGAAGGTGCGCGGGTTGTTGATGAGCATCAAGCGGTCGCCGGGATGCGCGCGCACATCAAGTTGCGGGTTATCCGTCAGATCATTGACGCGCAAATCCATGTTCTGATCACCACGCACGACCCGCAGCGTCAAATCTTTGGCATTACCGCGATAGCCACCGGCAAGCGCGATGACATCGGATAAAGTTTCGCGGTTGGTTTGCAACACCAGACGGCCCGGCCTTGCCACCTCGCCGCTGATAATCACGGAGTTGGTGATGGCCTGACTCAAGGTAATCAATACCTGCGGGTTCTGCGAAAGGCTGGTCAGCGCCTGCTGCACCATCGTCTCGACTTCACCCACCGTGCGCCCCGCGACATGCAGCTTGCCGCCATAAGGGATGACGATGTTGCCTTCATCATCAACTCGGCTTGGCGGCAGTGTTTGCATCTGCACGCCGGGACTGCCGGCACTGTTGCCTGCGCCGCCAACAAACAGCGTGACACCGGCTTCGTAAATGTGAATGTCCAGCACATCGCCAGGGCCGACCCTATCCGTCGGCGGTGGCGCAATATCTGGCAAATGGATTGCGTTTGTATCGGTTGTCGAATAAGGCAGGTCCGCGCCGGTTTGCACCTCGACGAGGCGGATGGAAACGCCGCTTTCCGGGTCAATGGCGGACTGCCGAATTTGCTTGCCTGTCGGCCCGCTGGAAGGCAGCGCGGCGCAACCGGCCAAGCCTGCAAGCAGGACCAAAGACAGGAATTTCTTAAATTGCATCAGGCGTTTAGCTCTTGGGTGTACTGATGCTAATATTGAAGATTGAAACGTCATTTGTCCATGCGTCACTTTCACAAATAAACCCATGAACGTCGAACATTCGACCCCCATCGACGCCGCAATACCCGCACACCGCAATGCTTTTTCGGCCTGGCTGAAAAAGCGCCGCTGGTTCGTGCTGTGCGTAATCGTGCCGACCGTTCTGGCCGCGATTTATTACGGCTTGTTCGCAGCCGACGTCTACACCTCCGAATCGCGCTTCGTCATCAAAAGCCCCGACCAGCGGCGCTCGCAGGTATCGACGCTGGCCAACCTCATCCAGACCACCGGCTTATCCGGTGGCCAGGAACAGACCAACGAAGTGCTCGGCTTCATCCGTTCGCGTGATGCTCTCGAAGCTCTGCAAAAAAATTCCAACATCCGCGCCCGATTTTCCGCGCCCGAAGCCGATTTGTTTTCACGCTTTCCGCCGCCCTTCGCCGATGACACTTTCGAGAACTTGTACAAGTACTACCGGAGAATGGCTGATGCCCAGCTCGACAGCGAAACCGGGCTTGCAATCCTCACCGTCCAAGCCTTCACGGCTCAGGACGCGCACCAGATCAATACACAACTGCTCCTGCTCAGCGAAACGCTGGTCAATCAGCTCAATGAGCGCGTACAAAGTCAGGGCATTGCCGAAGCGCAGAAACAAGTGACACTGGCCACGGAAAGAGCCTTGCAGGCGCGTCTGGCGCTGTCTGATTACCGCAACGAGCAGGCGCTGATTGACCCAGGAAAACAAGCTGGCGGTGCGCTTGAAATCGCCAATACGCTGATCGCGCAGCGCGCGACACTGCAAGCGCAACTCGACCTGATGCAGCGCGCGACGCCGAACAATCCTTCGCTGCCCGCGCTGCGCAACCGCATCACGGCGCTTTCCGCGCAGATTGCCACGCAGGATAGCCGCGTTGTCGGCTCGGAGGCTGGCATCGCATCGAAATTGGGTGGCTATGAAAATCTCCTCGTCGAACAGGAATTCGCCACCGCGAATCTCAATGTCGCCAACGCCGCATTGGTGCAAGCACGCGCGGAAGCGCAGCGTCAGCAGTTCTATCTGGAACGTGTGGTTGAACCCAATTTGCCCGACATGCCGTTGTTACCGCATCGCCTGCTGAGCATCCTCGTGGTGGCAGCCGTCACCCTCTGCCTTTATTTCATCGCGTGGATGTTCATTGTGGGCATCATCGAACACGCGCCAGAAGAATGACGGCGCCACCCTCCCAACTGCGCCGCTTGCAAGAGGGTTGGCGCATCCAGGTACGCGTACTGCACGCGCTGATGATCCGCGAACTCAACACGCGCTTCGGGCGCGCGAACCTCGGCTTTCTGTGGATCATGGTCGAACCGCTGCTGTTCGCCGGCCTCGTCGCCATCGTCTGGCGCTTGATGAAAGGCCCGGAAGAACACGGCATTGGCATCGTCGCCTTTGTCGTGACCGGCTACATCCCCATCACACTATTTCGGCACGGCATAGCGCGCAGCGTGATGCTGTTCACCGCCAACGGCAGCCTGATGTATCACCGCCAGATCAAGATTCTGGACTTCATCTTCGTGCGCTTCTTCATCGAAATGCTGGGCGGCATGATGGCCTATGTTTTCATTGCCGCTGTGCTGATTCTTTTCGACCAATTCCCCGTGCCACAGAACATTGGCCTTTTGATTTCCGGGTGGCTGCTGTATGCGCTGTTCTCGTTTTCAATCTGCCTCATCGTCGCACCGCTGTCGGAAATGTCTGAAGTAATCGAAAAATTCGTTCCTGTCGTCACCTACATCATGATTCCGCTTTCAGGCTTGTTCACCATGGCAGCCTGGCTGACGCCTGCGATGCGCGAATACCTGCTGTTGTCGCCGTTTGTGAATGCGATGGAAATGATGCGCAAGGGCATCTGGGGCGATGACATTACTGCTTATTACAACATCTGGAACCCGCTCGGCTGTTCGATGGTGGCGGCCGTCATCGGCCTGAGTCTGTGCCGCAGCGTGCGCCGGAAGCTCGTCGTCGAATGATTCTTTGTCAGAACCTCTGCAAGAGCTACACCCACGGCGGCAACGTCAAGCGGGTGCTCGAGGATGTCAATTTCGTCGTCAGTCGCGGCGACCGCGTCGGACTTCTGGGGCGCAATGGCGCGGGCAAAAGCACGCTCATCAAACTGATTGGCGGCGTGGAGTTACCCACCTCTGGCCGCATCCGCCGCCATATGTCGGTATCTTGGCCGCTGGGATTTTCCGGTGGCTTTCAGGGCAGCCTGACCGGGTACGACAATGCTCGCTTCATCGCGCGCATCTATGACCGCAATTACAACCAGATGCGCGCCTTCGTCGAGGATTTCACCGAACTGGGCAAGCAACTGAAAATGCCGGTCAAGACGTATTCCACCGGGATGCGCGCGCGGCTGGCGTTTGCGCTGTCGCTGGCCATCGAATTCGACTGCTATCTCATCGACGAAATCATCATGGTTGGCGACCAGAATTTTCAGCACAAATGCCATTATGAGTTATTCGAGAAACGCGGCGACCGCTCGATGATTATTGCCTCCCACAGCAGCGGCATCATTCAGGATTATTGCAACAAGGCCCTTGTCATTCATGACGGCCAAGTAACGGCATACGATGATATTCCCTTGGCGCTGGAGACCTATTCGGCGCTTTAGTGAGGCAGCTTACTCGTGAGTGGTATCGAGAGGATGTCGCACTAGAATGTCAGAAACTGATATACTAAATCTCTCATCCAGCAAGCCGCCATGACCACACTTCCCGAAACCATCCTGCAACAAGCGCAGTTCCTTCCCGAGGGCGGTGTTCTGTCGCCCAAAGAATTCCTGCATCTGGGCAGCCGGTCGGCGGTGGACCAGGCGTTCTCACGGCTGGCCAAAAACGGCAAGCTGCTGCGCGTGGCGCGCGGTGCCTACGCCGTGCCGGTTTCCAGCCGATTCGGCTCTCGCCCCCCGGCCCCGGAGAAAGTCGTCAAGGCGCTGGCCGCGCAAAGCGGTGAAATCGTGGTGCCGCACGGTGCCAGCGCCGCCAACACCTTGGGCCTGACGCAGCAAGTGCCTGTCCGCGAGGTGTATCTGACCTCTGGCCGTACCCGCAAACTTAAACTTGGGCGTTCGGAAATCCTGGTCAAGCACGCGCCGCGCTGGATGTTGGCCTTGGGCGCGCGGCCTGCTGGCGCCGCCGTGCGCGCACTGGCCTGGATTGGCCCTCGCCATGCGAGCAAGTCGCTCGCCTCACTGCGTCAGGCGCTTCCCAAAGCTGAATGGCAGGCGCTGGCCTTGGCGCGCGCGACGCTGCCCGGCTGGATGGCGCAAGCCATCGGCGAAGAAGCGGCACGTGGCTGAGTATTTCTTCGACCTGAGCAAGAAGGACCAACGCGAGGCGCTGGAATTCGGGCGCGCTCAAACCAACCGTCCTGCGCGCCTGCTCGAAAAAGATGTGTGGGCGGTATGGACACTGCGCGCGCTGTTCGAGTCGCCGCTAGCAACTGACCTCACGTTCAAGGGTGGCACATCGCTGTCGAAGGTTTACAAAGTCATCGACCGATTCTCGGAAGACCTCGACCTGACCTATGACATTCGCAAACTCATCCCTGATTTAATCGGCGAAGGCGGCGACCTGCCGTCGAGTCGCAGTCAAGCCGGTAAATGGACACAAGCCGTGCGCCACCGACTTCCTGACTGGATCACGCAGAACGTGCAGCCAGTGATACAGGCAGCGTTGACGCGCGAGCGATTGAACGGACGGCTTGAACTTGGCGGCCAGGATAACGACAAGCTATTTCTGCACTATCCCGCGCTGACTCAAGGCACAGGATATGTGGCACCTGTCATCACACTGGAGTTCGGCGGTCGCGCCACCGGCGAACCGCACCAGGTTTTCCCGATTACCTGCGACATCGCGGGGCATTTGGCCGCGCTATCGTTTCCTACAGCATCACCGCTCGTCATGAGCGTCGCTCGCACCTTTTGGGAAAAGGCCACGGCGGCGCATGTGTTCTGCGCGCAGGGGCGCATTCGCGGTGAACGCTACGCACGTCATTGGCACGATCTGGCGGCGATTGCGCGAAGTCATCATTTCGCCTCTGTCATTGCTGACCGGACTGTAGCCATGGCAGTCGCGCGGCATAAGTCTCACTTCTTCATCGAGAAGGCTGCCGACGGGCAAGTCATCGACTACGAGACAGCGACGACGGGACACCTGAAAATCGTCCCCGATGGCGAAGCCAGAATCGCGCTCGCCAAGGACTATGCCGCCATGTTGGCGGATGCAGTGATGGTGGGCGATGCCTTATCCTTTGCCGGCTTGATGAACGCCTGTGCCGACCTCGAAATCAAGACCAACGACGCAGCATGAAAAAAGCGCCTTAACCTTGACTACGGCCTATCAACGACAGTTTCTAATCATGTCCACCACCTAGGAATGCCGAACAAACAGAGGCCAAAATGAAGGAATGCAGCAAATCCATCGCGCGCCGTCTGGCCGATGTGAACTTCACAAGCCGATATTTCGTCGGTCACGGGGCCGACATTGGAGGAAAACCCGACCCTCTGGCGCTTTATCAGGAACTTTTCTGCCGGATGGAGGGAGTCCGCACCTGGGATTGGGAGGATGGCGACGCGCAATTTCTCACAACGCTCAATGACAATTCTCTTGATTTCATCCATTCCAGCCACTGTTTGGAGCACCTTGCCGACCCACGCGAAGGCTTGAAGCACTGGTTGCGGGTCGTGAAGCCTGGCGGCCATCTCATCATCACAGTGCCCGACGAGGACATGTATGAGCAGGGCCAGTTCCCCAGCACCTTCAACCGCGACCACAAATGGACTTTCACGGTGTGGAAACCGCAAAGCTGGAGCGACAAGTCGCTCAACCTGTTCGACCTGATTGCCTCGCTGGACTCCGCCGTGGACGTGATAAAAATCGAGCAGTTGACTGCAACTTACCGATACGCCCTGCCGCGCTACGACCAGGCGCTGAGCCCCGTTGGAGAATGCGGAATCGAAATCATCCTGCGCAAGCGGCCCGCGGCTGAAATAGAAGCGAGGGGGCGTTGGCAGCGCACTGCCGAGCAACCCTCTCGGGAGCTTCGAATTCATCTGAATCAGCATCGGCTTGACCTGCAGACACTCAAACGGGCCAATACAGAAACGGCGCCCTTCACTAATGACACGGATATTTGAACGAGTTATGCCTTACTCCACGGAGCTCTTCAGTGAACGCTATCGCCAATAGCACAAAGATTCGCGCTCGTGCGCCGTTGCGGATAGGACTCGCGGGTGGCGGAACAGACCTTTCCCCTTATTGCGACCTGTTCGGCGGGGCTGTGCTCAACGTCACCATCGACCGCTATGCGTTCGCCACCTGCACGCCGAGGAACGATGGCCGCATTGTATTCGACGCTGACGACATCGCTATGTCGGAAGATTGGCTCCCCGGCCAGGAAGGCTCCGCGCAATTGAAGCTGCACCAGGCGGTGTACAGCCGCATGATTCGCGAATTCGGCGGCGGTCGCCCGATTCCGTTGACGCTGCGTAGCACGGTCGATGCTCCCGCCGGGTCGGGCTTGGGGTCGAGTTCCGCGCTGGTCGTCGCGCTGGTGGACGTGATGCGCGAACTTCTTGATGCACCACTGGGTGTCTATGACGTTGCCCGTCTTGCCTATGAAATCGAGCGCATAGACTTACAGCTTTCCGGTGGCCGGCAGGATCAGTACGCCGCCGCATTCGGCGGAATGAACTTCATCGAATTCCTGCCCGGTGATCGTGTGGTCGTGAATCCGCTGCGCGCTCACCGAAGCGTAATCTGCGAACTGGAAAGCTCCATCGTTACCTGTTTTTCGGGCACTTCGCGCGAATCCGCCGCCATCATCGACCAGCAGCAAAGCGCGATGAGCGACACCAACGCGCCCGCGTTCGAGGCGATGCACCAGCTTAAACGCGACGCCATCGAAATGAAGCAGGCTTTCGTGTCGGGGGCAATCGAGCGGATGGCAGAAATCCTGCACAGCTCCTGGCAGGCCAAGAAATCCACCGCGCAGGCCATCAGCAATCCCCGGATAGAACAGTTGCTCGAAGTGGGTCTTGCCAATGGCGCGCTGGCTGGCAAGGTATCGGGGGCGGGCGGCGGAGGCTTCATGTTCTTTCTGGTTCACCCGGAGAACCGCTTTCGCCTGATAACGGCGCTCAACAACGCGGACGGTCGCGCCGGCACGGTCAAGTTCACCGAGAATGGCAGCGAAACGTGGCAGTTTCGTTGAATGGAAGGCCCGCGCCGCCGATGATTGAGCAAGCCGTCATCCTGTGTGGAGGCATGGGCACCCGCTTGGGCGCCCTGACCACCGCCACGCCCAAACCTCTGCTGCCGGTCGGCGACACGCCGTTTCTCCAGATACTGATACAGGAAATCGCGCGCTGCGGGGTACGCAAGTTCCTGCTGCTGGCCGGACACCTGTCCGAGCAGATAGAGCGGTTCGCGCACGAGATAACGGCTTCGCTGAACGGCGCGATTGAGGTGGACGTCGCGGTGGAGCGCAAGCCGGCGGGTACCGGCGGTGCGCTTCACGAAGCTCGTGACCGTCTGGCCGAGCAATTTCTGCTCGTGAACGGAGATTCCTTCCTCGATGTCGCGCTCAACAAGCTCGGCCACCTGCTGAACAGCCGTTCCGATGCCGTTGGCGCAATCGCGTTGCGCCATGTTTCGGACAGCGGTCGATATGGCGCCGTCGGCACCGATGGCCAGACGATTATCCGCTTCAGGGAAAAGCAGCCCGATGGTGGCCCGGGCCTGATAAATGGGGGCATCTATCTGCTGCGACGAGCGGTGTTGGATTTCGTCACGCCCAACTGCTCGCTCGAACGCGATGTTTTGCCGGCGCTCGCTGCGCAAGGCCGTCTCTTGGGCTATCAGGTGGACGACGGGTTCTTCATCGATATCGGCCTTCCTGAAACCTATCATCAAGCGCAACGCGACCTCATTCGACATCGCCGTCGCCCCGCAGTATTCATGGACCGCGATGGCGTGCTCAACCTCGACGCGGGGCATGTCGGCACGGTTGACCGCTTCATGTGGACTCCAGGCGCGATAGATGCCATCCGCCTGTTGAACGACAAGGGCTTCTACGTTTTCGTGGCGACAAACCAGGCCGGTATCGCAAAGGCGAAATACGATATCGATGCCTATTGGCATTTGCGCGACCATATTCGCGCTGACCTGTTTGCTCAGGGGGCGCAAATCGATGATGAGCGGTTCTGCCCCTATCATCCCGACGCCGTGGATTCGCGGTGGCGCGGCCCATCGGATTGGCGCAAGCCCGAACCGGGCATGTTGCTCGACCTGATGCGAGCCTGGCCGATAGAGGCGTCCGCCAGCTTCATGATAGGCGATAAACCAACCGACCTCGCCGCGGCCCGCGCTGCGGGAATCAACGGCTATCATTTCGTCGGCGGAAATCTGCGCGACTTCGTATGGGCCTGCCTTCAGCAGCAGAATGAAAAGGGACGGGGCATTTCGTGATGAATGCAGTCGCCACACTGTTCGATTGGCTTTCGACAAAGGCGTTGCCGCTGTGGTCAACGCGCGGCGTCGATTATCAGCAGGGCGGCTTCATCGAGCGCATCGAGCCGGACGGCAAGCTGATTGGCGATGTGCGTCGGGCGCGTCTGGTCGCGCGTCAGATATATGCTTTTCGTACCGCCAGCGAACTGGGGTGGAGCGGCCCCGGTCTTGAACTCGCCCGCCACGGACTTGCTGCGCTGATTGCCAACCATATCTCGGATGATGATGTCGCAATTCCCCATCATTTTCCGGCGACCGGCAAGTCGGGCGGCGGGTTCGACCTCTACGACCAAGCGTTCGTTCTTTTCGGGCTGGCCAACGCGGCCCGGGTGGAGCCCGATGCTGGCCTCGAAGCACGCGCCCTGCGCATCCTCTCGCACATGAGGGAAGGCTGGGGTCATCCCGATGGCGGCTTCGCGCAAAGCACCCCGCCAACCGCGCCGCTCAAAGCCAATCCGCACATGCACCTGCTCGAAGCCGCGTTGTCGTGGAGTGCAATATCCGAACGGGGGCCGTGGACGGACCTCGCTGCGGAAATCGTCGCGCTTTGCCTCGGCAAATTCCTTTCGCCCAACACCGGCGCGCTGCACGAATTCTTCGATGTCGCGTGGCGCATCGACGGGAGGCCCGAACGCGATGTGGTCGAACCGGGACACCAGTCCGAATGGGCTTGGCTACTCTTGCGCTGGGGACTCTCCACGAATAATTCCGCGCGCATTCTCTGCGTCGCACGCCGCTTGTTCGACATCGCCGAACGCGAGGGCTGCAACGCCACCCAGCACAGACTGGTCAATGAATTGGATGCGAAGCTAGACTTGAAGTGGGGGCATATGCGCTTGTGGCCGCAAACCGAACGCATCAAGGCGTTGGTTCTGTTCGCTGAAACAACCACCTCCCCCACCGAGCGGGCGGATTTCGAGCATCGACTGGCCGGAGCGGTATCGGCGCTGCTCGCCTATTTCAATCACCCAATCGCGGGAAGCTGGTGGGAGCACATGGCGCCGGACGGCCACCCAATAGCGGAGCCGGCTCGCGCCTCCAGCCTGTATCACATCATGGGAGCTGTCGCTGAACTCTCCCGATTCACGGGGGCACGGCTTGCATGAACCGGCTCGCACTTCCTGAGGCAATGTTGCGTTATTATTTCGCCTTCTTGCATCGTCGGGCGGCATCACCATACAAGAGCGAACAGGCAGAGTGTGATGAAGATTTGGAATAGGGTGCGTGACATCGTTGGTCGTGTTTTGGAGGATTGGCGTGTTCCTTCCATCCCGGCACGCAACGCCGTTAACAATCTGAGCAAGGGCGGCCCCGCAGCTCGCTGGCTGAGTGGCCCTCCAAATGACGCAGAAGGTTGGGAGCATTTCAAAGAAGGTGAAGGTGCTGACAGAGTATTCAAGGCTGACCCTGCTCCCATTGTTGCGCCCAAATTCACCTTGCCGAAGCGCCCCAAAATCTTTGCTTCCGGCTCTTGTTTCGCCCGCGAAATTGAATTCGGCCTTTTCCATATGGGTTATGACGTTCTCAGTTGGACGCCGGACATGGATAAAAAATTCAACGGGACATTTCATCGCTATACAACGCACGCCATCATCAATGACTTCAAGTTTGCGCTGGAACGGGAGTGGAGCGAAGACAACATCGTCAAAACCGGAAACCAGTATATTGACTACACGGGGCATGGCGGATTCAAGACGCATGAAGAAGCCGTGCAAATCCGTCGCGAGATTATCAACAGGCACAAGCGTATTACTGAAGCCGATGTGTTGTTTGTCACACTCGGCCTTGTCGAGGCATGGTTTGACACGCAGACGCAGACCTACACCAACACCCCTCCGTTCGGACAATTCCTTGGTAAGCGGTTCGAATTGCGCATCACCAACTTCATGGAAAACTACAGGACAGTTCAACGCTTCCTGACCTTCCTCAGGAAGCACAAGCCAGACCTCAAGATTATTCTGACCGTTTCCCCAGTCCCATTAAAGGAAACCTTTAGTGGGGAAGATATTGTAATTGCCAATACCTATTCCAAGAGCGTCCTTAGGGCTGTTGCACAGGAGGTCGCCCGCAATGACCCTTTGACGGACTACTTCCCAAGTTACGAGATGGTGGTACTGGCTGACCTAGATTCAGCCTGGCTTCCAGACAGGCGGCATGTCCGCCATGAATTTGTTGAAAAAATCATAAGAAAGTTCATGGATGCCTACATGCGCGAATGAATCGTTGCAATCGTATAATGTGAAAATTGGCTATTAATTTCATACTCAAGAATTTGGTGTAAATCCGTGGGTCGCCCAACATCTGTCGTAACCATTGCTTCGGCAAATTATCTGCCGTATGTCAAAACCTTGATGCAGTCTGTCAGGGATACCAATCCGGAATATCGCCGATACTTTGTCCTCGTTGACAAGAAGCCACTGACCGATATCGTGTGTGGTGACCTTTACGAGGTGATTGAAGCTGATTCGCTGGGAATCGAATGTTTTGATGATATGGCGCTGCGCTATGATGTGATGGAATTCAACACGGCGGTAAAACCCTTTGCGATTGATTGGCTGTTTGAAAATACTGACACAGCGAACGTCATCTATCTTGACCCGGATATCCGCGTTTATCGCTCACTCCATGAACTCGACACCGCGCTGAATGAAGGCGCGGCTGCGGTTGTTACACCGCATCTTACTCGCCCACTCGAAGATTCGAAGACACCAAACGATTATCACATGCTGCAGGTTGGCGTTTTCAACCTCGGTTTTATCGCCGTAAGCCGGGATGCTGAAGCGCGTGAATTTGTCCGGTGGTGGTCGCGGCGTCTGAAGGTGCAGTGTTGTGTCGATATTGCACGCAACCTGTTTACCGACCAGCGTTGGGTTGATTTGGCGCCGTGCTATATCAGCAAACTGAAAATCCTGCTCAACCCGGCTTACAATGTCGCCTACTGGAATTTGGCTCAACGTACCGTGACACCCGGCGGGAAAACGCTGCTGATTGATGGACGTGAGCTTGCGTTTTTTCACTTCAGCGGCCTGGATAGAAATCGTGAAGAGGTCGTTTCCAAGCATCAGGATAGGTTCGGATGGAGCGACATCAAACCGCTCCACCGTCTGTTCAAAAACTACCGGGCAGAATTGAAGAGCAATGGTTGGTTCAAGGATGGCATCAAACCTTATTATTACGACACCGTTGGCTCAATAAAAATCGTGCCGCTGATACGCCGGTTGTATAGGCAGCTTTATCCGCAACAGCCCGCAAACGCGGTTTGGCGTGACGCATTCATACGCATGTTGTGCAATCAGAGTGCCAAGCTACCGGCAGACCGCGAAGGGCGGATTACGGCGCTGATGTATCAGATCCACCGTGAGCGAACAGACCTTCAAGCCACCTTCAATCTTGAAACAAGCGAAGGTATTGAATCATTCCGCCATTGGTGCTCTGTTACCACGCCGCGTGAATATGGTGTGGCCACGGTGTTTGCAAATCCTGCGCAAGACGAGATATCAGCGTCTGGCAAAGCAAATCTGCCGTCGGTGTTGCGCGAACCGAATGCCGGCAAGCCTTGGTATTTTCGTAAATGGCGGAAAATCCGCAAATGGTATCTTGAGAGGGTGTCATCCTAATGGTGGTCGAATTTCTGCGCGCTTCAGCTAGAATAAAACAATTCTATCCAAGCCAAACTATCACGAACTTCATGCACATAATCTGGTTGTCTCGGCCAGATTTGCAGGCGGTTTTCGACATTTCAAACGCAGATGGACAAGCCGCATTTCTTCGCTGGGTCGGGGAAAATGTCAAACGCGAATATGGTATTGCCCCCACACTCGATTTTTCAAATAAAAACCATAAGGGCTTGCTGAATCGTTTGGCATCGCTTTTCTTCGGCAAGGACGGGGTGAGAAATAAAGAAGCACAACCTGGCGCAACCCTTATTGGGTATACCGAAGGGGTGCTGGGCATGGGTGAGCATGTGCGCATGTCCGCAGAAACACTGGCGCGCACCACCACGAACTTCGGCACTCTCAATATAGACGTTGGGCCACATCAACAATGCGCTGACATTGCCGCGCACTTCCCGATGATTACCGATAATCGGTATCGTGCGAATATCTTCCATGTGAACGCCGACCAAATGCTGAACATGTTCTGCAAGTTGGGGCCGAATTTCTTTCACGACAGGTACAACATCGGATTCTGGGCGTGGGAGCTTGCCAAATTCCCGGATGCCTGGCTCCCCGTGATTGAGATGGTGGACGAAATCTGGGCCCCGTCACGGTTCATTCAAGATGCTTTGTCCGCAGTCACCGACAAGCCGGTCGTGCACATGCCCTTGTGCGTCGAGCTACCCACCATCCAAGCGCGTAGTCGCCGCCATTTCGGACTGCCCGACGAACACTGCTTGTTTCTCTACACATTTGACTTCCTGTCTTATATTGATAGAAAAAACCCGTTTGCCGCTATTCGAGCATTCAAGGAAGCTTTTCCTGACCGTAATGCTCCGGCCGGTCTGGTGCTGAAGGTCATGAGGGGGGACTCCGATGCCCCAAAGTGGCATGAAATGCTCGAACTCATCGGCGGAGATTCTCGAATCGTCATCATCAACGAAGTGATGAGCCGCAATGACGTGCTGGCACTGCTGGAATGTTGTGACTGCTTCGTGTCATTGCACCGCTCGGAAGGTTTTGGACGGGGGCCGGCAGAGGCAATGTATCTCGGTAAACCAGTCATCGTGACGAACTATTCGGGGAATCTGGACTTTACCCGCCCGGATGCCAGCCTGCTGGTCGAACAAACCCTCATCCCCGTCGAGCCAGGACAATATGTATTTGGTGCAGGGCAGGTCTGGGCGGATGTTGATGTTTCGCACGCAGCCAGACACATGAGGAAAGTGTTTGAAAAATCTCCAGATGTTGCTGAAATCGCCCGCAACGGAGAGCGAGTTATCAAGGAAGAGTTCTCTTACCCGGCAATTGCTCAGCATATGAATAATCGGCTTCGCGCTGTAGGGGCAATCTGATGGGTAAGCGCACTATCTATTCAAATGAGCCAAATGCGGAACAGAATAATGCGCACATTCCTCGAACTCCTGCCTTACCGGATTGAACAAGCCCTTGATTGGCGGGCGTTGCGCGCGATTCGTATCAGGCGCCTGCGTGAACGCGCAGCTCCCGTCTTTGCCTCGCCTTGTCGAAGAACTGTACGCGCTTGGCCTGTGTGGCCTGAGAAAAAGCGCTTTTCACCCGACTCAGGGCATCGAGTTTTTCATCGTGCTCTCATAAGAAGGTCGCGGTCCCGCGATGACGCGAAAAGCGCTTTCTATCCAGGTTGCAATTGAGGAAATGGAAGGGCTGAGAAACATTTTGACGATGGGCCACTGATGGCAAGGATCGTAGATTTTTCATATTGAAAATTCCGCTCTTAAAGCGGATAATCAGATATGTTCCGAATAGAACGATCAGCTCTTTCTACCTACGCCACTGGCCTGCTTGCCACGGGAAAGGGGGTTTTTTCTATTGATGAGGCGCAGAAAGAGATCGGCATCAGTCGGGGTGCATTTCTCGATGCAGCCGAGCGTTTGCAGCGACGCGGCCAGCTTATCCGGCCCCGGCGGGGCTTCTATGTGATCGTACCTCCCCAGCACGCCACGACGGGAGCGCCACCGCCCGAGTGGTATATCGACGCGCTGATGCGCCATGAAAAGCGGCCCTACTATGTGGGACTGTTATCGGCGGCGGCGGCCCACGGCGCGTCCCATCAGGCCGTCATGGCGTTTCAGGTCGTCACGGACAAACTCCTGCCCGACATTGAGGCTGGACGAACGCGGATTGTCTTTTCCTACCGCAAGGACATGGCGGCGGTGGCGGCGGGGATCGAGGATCGCAAGACGCCATCGGGCTATATGAAGCTGGCCTCGCCAGAGTTGACGGCGCTCGATCTCGTGCGCTACCCGCAATCCGGCGCGGGCCTGGACAACATTGCAACCGTGCTGTCCGAGCTTGCCGAGCGGCTGCAACCGGAAAAGCTCGCCTCCCTGTCGGGCGCTTTCGAGAAAGCGGTCGTGCAGCGCGTCGGGCATCTGCTCGGAAGGTTGGGGCATCCGCAGATTGCGGACGCGATGTTCACGGCACTATCGGCGCGCACGCCGCTGCCGTGGGTTGAACTCGACCCCAAACAGGCGGGCGATCCCGACTTGTCGCCGCCGCCATCCGAACGTGATGAACGCTGGCGCGTGATCGTGCGCCGGCCCCCGGAGATCGACGAATGATTCCACAGGACTACATCACTGCCTGGAGCCGCGTGGCACCTTGGGCGAACCAACGGCAGGTCGAGCAAGACCTCATCATCAGTCGCGCACTGGTCGCCATCTTCTCCGATCCGTTCCTGCGCAGCGAGCTGCGCTTCCGTGGCGGTACGGCGCTTAACAAACTGCAT
>JAIRJU010000017.1 GCA_031260485.1 Pseudomonadales bacterium
CAAGCGGAAAAAATAATGCAGTGATTCCTTGAGCACCGGCGTGGCGCCCGAAATCGTCGAGCGCGGCGCGATGAGATCGGTGGCGGCATAGGTAGAGGCGCAGACTTCGCAGTTATCGCCGTACTGATCTTGGGCCTGGCATTTGGGGCAGGTGCCTTTTATAAAACGATCAGATAAAAACAATTGGCGCTCAGGATCGTAAAGCTGCGTGATGCTGCGTGTGGCGATTTTGCCGGCCGCTTGCAGCCGCTCATAGATGTAGGTGGAAAGTACGCGGTTCTCTTCCGAGTGCGTGGAATGATAGATGTCGAACGCGACGCCAAAACGCTGGAAATCACGGTGATGTTCCTGGCGCACGCCTTCGATCAGCGCCTCCGGCGTGATGCCGGCCTTCTCGGCGCTCAGCATGATGCCGGTGCCATGGGCGTCGTCGGCGCAGACATAATGCACGGTGTGGCCCTGCATCCGTTGAAAGCGCACCCAGATGTCGGCCTGGATATAGCCGAGCAGATGCCCCAGATGAATGGGGCCGTTGGCGTAGGGCAGGGCATTGGTCACGAGGATGTCGCGCCGACTCATGGCTAACTCACTGATTTGGCAATGAAACAGGGGGCGCGATGGTACCGGATGGCAGCGTGGGAGGAAAGCTGCTGGCACAGTGGGACTGTTACCGAAGTTCTAGTCTTTACGTCCAGTTGTGACAAAATCCGTCGCTTTGCACAGGCCATCGCACCCGAGCGTGCGCGGCAATCGTCCCGAAACTCGTGCAGTAGTTGAGCAAACGTGGGGAAACCGAATTCTGGCACAGGGCTTGCATTATGTTTTCTTGCATTATGTTTTGTGGCCGTCACCGACGGCCCGCCAGATGGAATCAACACAACTGCTGATGCAAGGAGCCAAAGATGCAGCAACTCACATTGAAAAACCTCAACCACTCACGCCGGATGCACGGTTTCACGCTCATTGAACTGATGGTGGTGATCGCCATCATCGGTATTCTGAGCATGGTGGCGGTACCGGCGTACCGCGATTACGTGATCCGCGCCAAGGCCACGGAACTGGTGATGGCCGCCAATCCCGCCAAAACACAGATAGCGGAATTCGCCATTCTCAATTCCGACCTGCCCAACGCCAATTTTGCGGTGCAGAACGTCCAGAGCGGCGTGACCAGATCGCTGGCCTGGGATGGCAGCAAGATCGTGGTGGAAGCCGATGCCGCCGTGCTGGGCGCCGCTGTCACGCTGACCATTACACCGTCCCTGAGCCAGGACACAGGCATTCTCAGTTGGAGCTGCGGCGCCACTGCCGGAGCGCAGTATTTGCCGAGTAATTGTCAGTAGTAGTTATCGGTAGTGCTTGTCGGTAGCGGTTGCCGGTAGAAGTTGTCGGCAGAAGTTGTTGGTAGTAGCCAGCGCCCGGCTGAAACTCAACTCAAGGTAAAAAGCCCTGACTCCTGCGAGGGTTGGGGCTTTTGTTCGGAAGTTGGGTGGGGAATGAGCGGATACACCGAAGTTGAATCCCTGTTTTTCAGGCAGTTTGCCGCTTCTATTTATGCCTATATGAGTATAATTTGGACATGGAACCGCAGATCAGGAAAATCGTGTGGGTAGGCTCTGCCTACAAAGATCTGAAGGCCATGCCCGACGTGGTGCAAGACTCGTTCGGCTACGCCTTACACCTGGCGCAGGTGGGAGAGAAGGGCGACCATGCCAAGCCGCTTCTGGGGTTTGGCTCAGCAACTGTGCTGGAGGTGGTCGAGAATGATGGTGATGGCACCTACCGGGCGATCTACACCGTTCGATTTGCCAACGCAGTCTATGTTCTGCATTGCTTCCAGAAGAAGTCCACGCATGGCATTGCAACACCCAAGCCGGACATGGACTTGATTCGTGACCGGTTAAAAGCGGCGCAAGCTCATGCGAGAGGAGAGTTGAAATGATCGAAATCCATGAGGGCAGTCACAATGTTTATGCCGATATCGGTCTGCCCGACGCCGAGGAAATGTTGGTCAAGGCGCAACTTGTGACCAAAATCCTCGCAATCATCAAGGCTAGAGGTTGGACACAGCAGAAGGCTGCTGATGTGCTTGGGTTGACTCAGCCTAAGCTGTCAAAGGTGTTGCGTGGCCAGTTCCGAGGTATCAGCCAAGCCAAGTTGCTTGATTGTATTACTCGGTTGGGCCGAGACGTGCAGATTGTGATTGGGCCTGATCGTTTCCCGATCAAAACTGGACATGTCGCTGTGGTAGATGGATGAAGCGCTGGTGGACGCCCTGATTCAAGCGGCCAAGACCGTGGCGCAGGGCGTGGTTGCGCTCTCCCAACGCTCAACCCGTTGTGGGTGAGCGCTGGGGCGGCGGCGGTGAGGCGGTGGTGAAGCGCAAGCCTGCTGTTTAGAACAAGCCCTCGATCCGTCCTAGCTCGTTCACGCAGATCTTTTCCGCGGACGGCGCCTTGGGCAGGCCGGGCATGATCATGATGTCGCCGCACACCGCCACGATGAATTCGGCGCCGGCGGCCAGGCGCAGTTCGCGGATGTGAACGCTGTGGTTGGTTGGCGCGCCGATTTTGGTGGGGTCGGTGCTGAAGCTGCTTTGGGTTTTGGCCATGCAGATGGGGAAGTGGCCGTAGCGCTCCTGGTAGTCGTCGAACTGCTTGCGCACGGCGGCATCGGCGGTGACGTCGGTGGCGCGGTAGATTTCCTTGGCGATGGTGTTCACTTTGTCCCACAGCGTGGCCTGGTCGCCGTAGAGAAATTTGAAGGTGTTGGGCCCTTCGCACATCCGCACCACTTCGTGCGCGAGCGCTTCGGTGCCCTTGCTGCCATCGGCCCAGTGCGAGCACAGGATGACCTTGGCGCCGGCTTCTTCGCAAAGCTCAGCCAGAAGTTTGTGTTCGGCGCTGGTGTCCTGCGCGAATTGGTTGATGGCCACCACCGCGGGCACGCCGAACTTGCCGACGTTCTGCAAGTGGCGTTCGAGATTGGCGAAACCTTTGCGCAGTGCGTCGAGGTTTTCACCTTTGAGCTGATCCTTGGGCACGCCGCCGTGCATCTTAAGTGCACGAACCGTCGCTACGATGACCACCGCATCAGGCGCGAGGCCAGTTTTGCGGCACTTGATGTCCATGAATTTTTCGGCGCCCAGATCAGCGCCGAAGCCGGCTTCGGTTACCACGTAATCGGCCAGCTTCAGCGCGGAGGTGGTGGCCATGACGGAGTTGCAGCCGTGCGCGATGTTGGCGAAGGGGCCGCCGTGAATGAACGCGGGCGTGCCTTCGAGCGTTTGCACCAGGTTCGGCAAGATGGCGTCTTTGAGCAGCGCGGTCATGGCGCCGTCGGCCTTGATCGCGCTGGCGGTAATGGCCGCTTTGGCGCGGGTCTGGCCGATGACGATGTTGGCGAGGCGGCGTTGCAGGTCTTTGAGGTCGGTGGCGAGGCAGAAGATTGCCATGACCTCGGAGGCCACGGTGATGTCGAAACCACTCTGGCGCGCGAAGCCATTGCCGGGGCCGCCGAGACCGACCACGATGTCGCGCAGGGCGCGGTCGTTCATGTCCATCACGCGGCGCCAGCCGATGCGGCGGCTGTCGAGGTCGAGTTCGTTGCCCCAGTAGATGTGGTTGTCGAGCATCGCGGCGAGCAGGTTGTGCGCGGCGCCGATGGCGTGGAAGTCGCCCGTGAAATGCAGGTTGATGTCTTCCATCGGAATCACCTGGGCATAGCCGCCGCCAGCGGCGCCGCCTTTGACGCCGAAGCAGGGGCCGAGGCTCGGTTCGCGCAGGCAGATCGCCGCCTTCTTGCCGATGCGGCTGAGGCCGTCGCCGAGGCCCACGGTGGTGGTGGTCTTGCCTTCGCCGGCGGGCGTCGGGGAAATCGCGGTCACCAGAATCAGTTTGCCGTTTTTGTGGTGTTGCTGGGATTGGATGAAGTCGTAGCTCACTTTGGCCTTGGTGTGGCCGTAGGGAAGCAGGGCGCTTTGGGGAATGCCGAGCTTGGCGCCGATGGCGGCAATGGGCTTGGGAGTGGCGGCCTGGGCGATTTCGATGTCGGACAAATAAGACATGGCGAGCGTTTCCTCACAGGTTGGGCGGCAATAAAGGGCTGGGCAGAAGGGCGAGGCATCCTAGCATTGTTCCTTGGGCGAAGAAAACGAGAGGCTTCTGTATAATGTCGAACATGTGTATTTTTTCAATGACAATTCAATGCGTTACAAAGAACCGTAGCGTTCGGTTTTGTGCGTTGCGCGGTGCAGCGCAGCGCTTGGCACACCTGGCGATCGTTTCTGCCGCACTGCTGAGCGGCGCCGCTTCGGCGCAACTGACCTATGACGCCGAATACCCCGCCTTGAACTATGGCAAGGTGGCGCCCAAGGATCGCTTCAGCGCACTGCTGCAAGAGTTGGACGCGGGCACGCTAACGCTGCAAGCGTCGCCCGAGGGTGATCAGGGTTATTTGCTGAGCTTGCTGCAAACGCTGGGCATTGATCCATCGAGTCAGATCTTGGTGTTTTCCAAGACCAGCCTCAAACAGCGTTTCATCAATAGCCAGAATCCGCGCGCGCTTTATTTCAACGATCAAGTCTATGTGGGCTATACGCCGGGCAGCCGCACGCTGGAAGTGGCGGCGATGGACCCGGTGCAGGGGGCCGTGTTCTTCGATTTCCAGCAGGATTCCGCCATCACGCCGCGCGCCAAGCAGGAAACCTCGCGCTGCTTGCGTTGCCACGATTCCTATTCGATGACGGGCGGCGGCGTGCCGCGGTTCATGTTGTCGTCGGGTTTGGTGAATAGCAGCGGTGAAATCGTGTCGCACGAAGTCAGCGAAATCACCACCACCGCTACGCCGATCGCGCGGCGCTGGGGCGGTTTGTACGTTACCGGAACGAGCGGTAAACAATCGCACCTGGGTAATTTTTTCGTCGAAAACCAGGCCAGCCTCGCGGCGCTCGACACCACCACCTGGGGCAACCGCAGCACGCTCGACGAATTCGCGCCGCTTGAGGCGTATCCGCGCAAGACCAGTGACATCGTGGCACTTCTGGTGCTCGAACATCAGATGCAAGTGCAAAACGCGCTGACGCGGCTCAGCTTTGAAAGCCGCACGCAGCTTGGCGCGGGTGAAACCCAGGATATAAAACTGCTCGATGAGCTGACCACGCCTGTGCTCGATAGCCTCTTCATGGCCCACGAAGCGCCGCTGGGTGATGCGATCAACGGCACTTCGGGTTACACCGAGTGGTTCCAGGCGCAGGGGCCGCAGACGCCACAGGGCCGCTCGCTGCGCGAGTTGGATCTGAAGACGCGCACCTTCCGCTATCCTCTTAGCTACCTGATTTATTCTCCCGCGATCGACGCGCTGCCCGAGGCGGTGCGCCTGCACCTCTTTTCTCGCATCCGCGCCGTATTGCAGAACGCGCCAAGCGAGCCCCGCTATCCTGCGTTGAACGCGGATCTGCGTGCGGGCATCATCGCCATTTTGCGTGCCACCAAGCCGGAAGTGTTGCAGTGAGTGCCATAGTTCCTGCCAAGCTGATAGCCCCTGCCAAGCCGGTGCTGTATCTGTTGCCGGGCCTGATGTGTGATGCTGCCGTGTGGCGGGAGCAACAAGCGGCGCTGTGCGCACAATTCGATGTGCGCATCCCGCTGTTTCGTGGTTTTGATTCATTGCGCGCGATGGCGGAATCGGTACTGCGCGATGCGCCCGCGCGTTTTTCGGTGGCGGGGCACTCGATGGGTGGCCGCGTCGCCTTTGAACTGATGGCGCTGGCGGGGCCGAGAATCGAGCGCTTCGCGGTGCTCGATACCGGTGCGCATCCGGTGGCGGACGGCGAAGCGCACAAGCGTCAAATCCTGCTGGACGCAGCGCGGCACCAAGGAATGCAGGCAGTGGCCACCGCGTGGATTCTGCCGATGCTGCACCCGGATCATCATGGCGATACGGCCTTGATCGCTGAAATCACCGCCATGATTTTGCGTAACAGCCTGGCGGATTACGCCGGGCAGATGCGAGCGCTCTTGAGCCGCAGCGATCAACGCGCGTATTTGCCGCAGATTACGCAG
>JAIRJU010000088.1 GCA_031260485.1 Pseudomonadales bacterium
CAAGCGCTATCAAGGACGTGGCTTGGCGCTGCTCGATTTGATCGACGAAGGCAATCTCGGGTTGATTCGCGCCGTGGAAAAATTCGATCCAGAACTGGGCTATCGCTTTTCCACTTACGCCACCTGGTGGATCAGACAGAACATTGATCGCGCGCTGATGAATCAGGCAAGCACCGTGCGTTTGCCGGTGCATGTGGCGAAGGAACTGGGCCAATGCGTGCGCGTGGCGGTGCAATTGCGTGCGCAACTGGAGCGCGAACCTACTCCGGCGGAAGTGGCCAAGCGCCTGCAAAAGCCGGAAACCAACGTGCGCACCTTGCTGGGCCATCAGTTGCGTTTCTGCTCTACCGAAACACCGCTGCCGGACGCGCCAGACCTTGCGCTGATGGATACCGTGGCGTCGCCGGACGATCAGGAACCTTCAGTCCAATTGGAAGAAGAGGAACTGCGGCAAAACGTGGATCGCTGGCTTGATCTCTTGTCCAGCAAGCACCGCGAGATCATTGCGCGGCGCTTCGGTTTGCGCGGCTTTGACAGCGCCACGCTGGAAGAAGTGGGCAAGGAAGTCGGGCTCACCCGCGAACGGGTGCGCCAGCTTCAGTTTGATGGCTTGGCCAAATTGCGCCGCATCATGGAACGCTCGGGTTTTTCGGTGGATTGCCTCAAGGATTGAGAGCTTACTGCCTCTGCGTCATTCCTCGCTCTCTTGGGGCTATATACTCACAAGGGAAGCGAGGAAATAGCGGCATTGCAGAGAGCCTGTGGCGGGGGCGGGAATCAGCGTTCGAGGAACTTGAGTTTGCCTTCCACACCGTTCCATTCTGCGGCATCGGCTGGCGCTGGCTTGATTTCGGTGATGTTCGGCCAGGATTTCGCCAATTCGGCATTCAGCGCGATGAAGGCCACTTGATCTTCCGGCACCTCATCCTCGGCGAAAATGGCATCCACCGGGCACTCCGGTTCGCACAGGGCGCAGTCGATGCACTCATCCGGGTTGATTACCAGCATGTTGGGGCCTTCGTAGAAGCAGTCCACCGGGCATACTTCGACGCAATCGGTGTGCTTGCAACGGATGCAGTTGTCGCCAACTACAAATGTCATTGGATATCTCCTGTTGAACTGGCGGGCCGCCCATGGCGGCTGCCTGATTGTCGGCATAGCGGGTTGTCGGCTGCCCGCAAGGCGGCGGATTCTAGCAGTTAAGTCGCTGTCGAATAAGCCCTGCCCAGAACTGCGGTAAACTCCGGCACTTTACTCAAATCAAATCGGGATTTTTTTTCATGCGACGTGATTTCGAGGCGCCTGTGGGCGTCATCAAGACGCTTTGGCTCGACAGCCAATTGTTGCAAGGCAATCTGCTCGGCGACCCGCCGCGGCGCCGGGTGGATGTGTACGTGCCTGCCGGGCATGACGGTGCTGGCTTGCCGCTCTTGGTCGATCTCGTCGGCTTTCTCGGCGGCGGGCCGGCACAAGGCAGTTGGCGCGGCTTCGGTGAAAATCTGCCGGAACGTCTCGATCGTTTGATCGCTGCCAAGACGCTGCCGCCGGTCGTGGTGGCCTTGCCGGATTGCTTCACGCGGCTCGGGGGCAATCAGTACATCAATAGCGCCGCGCTCGGGCCCTGGGCCGACGTGCTGCGCGAAGAAATCGTGCCCTTGGTGGAGACTACGCTGGGCTGCGGCGGGGCGGGGCGGCGCGGCGTGCTCGGCAAGAGTTCGGGCGGTTATGGCGCGCTGCTGCACGGGCTGCTTTACCCTGATTTTTGGGCCGCGGTGGCTTGCCATTCCGGCGACATGGCGTTTGAACTGGTGTTCCTGCCTGAATTTCCTCAGGTATTGCGCGCACTCGCGCCGCACCAGTTCGCGGTCAAGCCCTGGCTCGAGGATTTTTACGCCAAGTCCAAACAGAAAGGCAGTGATCTACACGTGCTCCTGATGTTGGCGATGTGCGCCAGCTTCGATCCTGATCTCACGGCGTATCTCGGCATCCGGCTGCCGGTGGACACGCACACCTGCGAGTTGATTCCCGAACGCTGGCACAATTTTCTCAAGTGGGATCCGCTCAACGTGGCGGCGGAGCGGGGCAGAGGGCTCAAACAGCTCAAGTTGCTCTACATCGACTGCGGCACAGTGGATCAATACAACCTGCTTTATGGCGCGCGGCGCATGAATCGCCTGTTGACACAGCAGGGCATCGCGCACGTGTATGAGGAATTCAAGGACGATCATTCCGCTATCGACTATCGTCTGGATCGCAGTTTGCCGCTGTTGGCGCAGGCGCTCTGGCGTTGAACTGCTCGGTACCAGCGCTTATTCTATTTCTACTTTCAACAAGGAGGAGGCACCATGATCGACAACTATCTCATCTGGCGGGCGCTCGTGGGCGGGATGCTCATCGGCCTTTCCGCCACGCTGCTGTATCTCGGGAGCGGGCGCATTGCGGGCATCAGTGGCATCGCGGGCGGCCTCTTTTCCACCACGGGTGACGAGCGCGGCTGGCGCTGGCGCTTTCTGCTGGGCCTGCTTGGCGGCGGTGCCTTGGTGAAAGTGCTGGGCGGCGCGGTGGCACTTGAATTTCGCTCTTCGTGGTTGCTGACGCTCGTGGCTGGTCTTTTGGTGGGCTATGGCACGCGGCTTGGCAGTGGTTGTACCAGCGGGCATGGCGTGTGCGGGTTGGCGCGTTTGTCGCGCCGTTCGCTGGCGGCGCTCGTGGTGTTCATGGGTGTGGCGGTGCTGACGGTGTTGGTGTTGTCGCTACTGCGCGAGGTGGCGCTATGAACGCCGCGCGCATGACTAACGTGATTGCGGCGCTGTGCGGCCTTTTGTTCGGCGCTGGCCTGATGCTGTCGGAGATGGTGAATCCGGCGCGAGTGCAGGGCTTTCTCGATCTTTTCAATGGCGTCTGGGATCCAACGCTGGCCTTTGTCATGGGCGGTGCGCTGCTGGTGACGCTGCCCGGTTTCGCGCTGGCGCGCCGCCGTACCCAACCGCTGTGCGCCGACTGCTTTGCCGAGCCAGCCGCAACAGTGATCGACCGCCCCTTGCTGTTGGGCGCAGCGCTGTTCGGCCTGGGCTGGGGTTTGGCGGGCCTCTGCCCAGGGCCGGCGCTGGTCAATCTGATTTCCTTCGAGCCACAGGCGCTGCTGTTCGTGGCCGCCATGCTGGGCGGTATGTATTGCTTCAAGGTAAGGCGCGGCTGAAAAACCGCCCCTTGCAGCGCGAAAAACTCAGTGGTCTACTGCACCAGACCCACTAACAAGCCTGCAAGAACGACAGCATCAGCAAACAACAATCAGCAATCAGCAGCAATCAGCAAACAACAACAAAGAGGGGAGCTATGGCCACGATTACTTTCACGTTGAACGGTCAACCGCAAAGCGTCGAGGCGGAGCCGCGAATGCCGCTGCTGTGGGTGCTGCGCGATCTGTTGAATCTCACTGGCACCAAGTACGGCTGCGGCATGGCGCAGTGCGGCGCGTGCACGGTGCATCTCGATGGTGAAGCGATTCGCAGTTGTCTTACTGAAATCAGCGCCGTGGCGGGGCGCAAGATCACCACCGTGGAAGGTTTGGGCACGCTCGAACACCTGCATCCCGTACAACAAGCCTGGCGCGAAATCGACGTGCCGCAGTGCGGCTATTGCCAGAGCGGCCAGCAGATGAGCGCTGCTGCGCTCTTGGCGCGCAACGCCCATCCCAGCGATGCCGACATCGACACCGCCATGCGCGGCAACCTCTGCCGCTGCGGTACTTATCAAATGATCCGCGCCGCCATTCACCGCGCTGCCGAATTGCAGGCGCTGGCGGTCGATGCGATGGCGCTGTCGCCGGAGGGCCGCGTATGAACGACTTGACCCTGAATCGCCGTACTTTTCTCGCCGCAAGCGCGCTCGCCGGAGGCGGCTTCGCGCTGGGCTATCGCGTGGCGCTCGCCGCGGAGGAGAGCGCCAGTTCGCTCGAATTCAATCCCTTCATCCGCATCGCGCCAAACGATACGATCACGCTCATTTTGCACAAGCCCGAAAACGGCCAGGGCGCGGTCACTAGCCTCTGCATGTTGCTGGCGGAAGAACTCGAGTGCGATTGGGAACGCTTGACCTGGGAGTTCGCGCCGGTGGCGCGGGTCTATGGCGCGCCGATGCAAGGCACGTTTGGCAGTTCCGGCATTCGCAGTTCCTGGAAGCCGCTGCGCGAGGCGGGCGCCAAGGCGCGGCTGATGCTGCAAAGCGCCGCCGCAGAGCGCTGGAATGTGGATGTAGCGCAAACCCGCACACAAAACGGGCGCGTGCTGCGCAATGGCAGCAATGATTCCTTCAGTTATGGCGAGCTTGCCACGGCGGCGGCGCAACTGCCGGTGCCGGAAACGGTAACGCTGAAAACGCCACAGCAATACCGCCTCATCGGCAAGACCACGCCGCGGCGCGATACGCTGGCCAAACTGACCGGGCAGGCGCGTTATGGCATCGATATGCGCGTGCCGGACATGGCGTTTGCGGTTTTGGAACGCTGCCCGGTGTTTGGTGGCACAGTGCAGTCTTTCGACGCCGCGCGCACGCGCGCCTTCCCTGGCGTGCTCGATGTGGTGCAGGTGAGCCGCGGCGTGGCGGTGCTGGCGAGCAATACCTGGGCCGCCTTGGAGGGCCGCAAGCTGCTCGACATCACGTGGGATTTTGGCCCTCTGGCCACACTTTCTTCGGCGCGCATCCGCGAGATGCAGCAAGCACTGCTGAAGACGCCCGGCGCCGTGGCGCGCAGCGATGGCGATGTCGATGCCGCTTTTGCACAGGCGGCCAAGCGCGTGTCCGCCACCTATGAAGTGCCTTATCTCGCGCACACCACGCTGGAACCGCCCAACGCCACGGCGCGCATCGACGCAAGCGGCGCTGAACTTTGGAGCGGCTCGCAAATTCCGGGCCTGTGCCAACAGGGCGCGATGCAGGTGACGGGCCTGCCGGAGGAACGGGTGAAAGTGCACACGCTGTTCATCGGCGGCGGTTTCGGCAGCCGCGGCGGCGGCAATGTGTACAGTGAAGCGGCGGAAATCGCCCAGGTTGCGGGCCGAGCGGTGAACTTGCTCTACAGCCGTGAAGACGATGTGCAGCAGGATCGCTATCGCCCGTGTTCGCTGGTGCAACTCGACGCCGCGCTGGATGCGCAAGGCTGGCCGGTAGCGCTGCGCGGCCATGTCAGTTGCCAGCACTTTCAGCCCTTGCGTAACGGCATCGACCGTGAGGCCGTGGCCGGGCTGGCCGATAACGACTACGCCATCGCAGCGCAGCATTTCGAATACAGCCCGCTGGAACTCGAGGTGCCCACCAATTTCTGGCGCAGCGTCGGCGCGTCGCAGAATGTCTATTTCATGGAAGCCTTTCTTGACGAAATCGCCGCCGCGGGCAACAAGGATCCGCTCGAGTTGCGCTTGCGCCTCTTGGAACGCGCGCCGCGTTTACGCCATGCGCTGCAAGTGGCCGCCGAGCGTGCTGGCTGGAATACGCCGCTTGCGCCAGGGCGCCAGCGTGGCCTCGCCTGTGTCAGTTGCTTCGGTTCGCACAATGCGCAAGTGGTGGAACTTTCAGTTGAAAATGGCCGCGTGCGCGTACACAAAGTGACCTGTGCGATTGATTGTGGGCAGGTGGTGAATCCTCACACGGTGACGCAGCAGATGCAGGGCGGCATCGTCTACGGACTCAGCGCCGCCCTGTACAGCGAAATCACGCTGGAAAATGGCCGTGTGCAGCAGAGCAACTTTCACGACTACGACGCGCTGCGCATGGATGCCATGCCTGAGATCGACGTGATCATCATTCCTTCCGATGATCCAACGCCGGGCGGTGTCGGCGAAACCGCCACGCCCGCGATCGCGCCTGCCGTGGTCAATGCCGTGGCTGCTGCCATCGGCCAGCGTGTGCGGCGTTTGCCTGTGGCAAAAAATCTGCCCGCTCAAGCGTGATGGCGCACCAGATGCAGATGATGCCGCCGGTAGTCGCGCGGCGTCATGCTGTAGGTTTTTTTGAAGGTGCGGGAGAAATGCGCCATGCTGTTGAAGCCGCAGCGAAACGCGACGGCGGTGATCGACAGTTCCTGATGCTGCGGCTCGCTCAAGAGCCGCGCGCACTCTTCCAAGCGGCGGCGCAGAATGTAATGCGAAATTTTCTCCGAGCGCGAAAACAGTGAACGCAGGTAGCGCGAGCTTACGCGCATACCGCTGGCGATGCTTTCCACCGAGAGTTCAGGGTTGCACAACTGCTCTTCGATCAATTCCTTGGCTTGGGTGATGCGGCGGGTCTTGCGGCTGCTGTGTTGATGCTGGTGGCCGGTATAGGCTTCGGCGATGCGACGCAGCAGGCTGTCGGAAATCACCGGCGCGAATTCACGCAGAACGCCCGCTTTGATTTTCTCCCAACTTGACAGAATCACACCGAACAAGAAGCTTTCACTGCTGGGCTCCTGTTGCTCCTGTTGTAGGTTGGCGCTGAGCACCACGGCTTCGTATTCTTGCGGTTCGTTCAGATAGCGCGCCAGCACCACGCGCGGCATGGTGATTTGCAGTATCGACACCTGCGCCGACACGAACATCGAGCGCGCAAACGAGTTGTCGATCAGCATGAAATGACCCGCCTTGAGTTCGCTCATGCCCAGGTGATGCGAAATGATCACCTCGCCCGTCAACACCAGGATGAAACTGAAACGCTTGAGATCGAGATTTTTGAACTCTTCGTTCTTGCGTGATACGACGGCGCCAGTGGAATTGATGCGCGCCAGTGTCAGCGATCCAAACCCCACCACTTCCGCTTCCGCGTGGTAAGTTTGCAGATCCAAGGGATCGACATCCACCGAGAAGAATTCGGTATTGAGGCTGTAAATGTTGCCGGGAGAAGCCGGGTCTTGCGGAGGTTGGGATTGGCCGGAGGCGGAATAATATTTCATGGTTGCCGTGGCTGTTGACACATGGCTGCAAGAAAAACCCTCGGCCACCGTGCTGTTCTTAAAGTGGCCGTATCATGCCTTAGCGCCAGCGCGCAGAGCAACAAAAAAGTGCACGAATCATGCGGGAAAAGAGCAGTTTTCAGCCGCAGTGATCTACCGGTACGGCGGGCAAATTCTCAGCGTGGTCTCGCAACAGAGCCATGCCGTACTGTACGGTTTATATATTACCGTACAGTACGGTATTAAAACGGCGCTGGGCGAGCCCATCGAGCGCTCGAAACCACGTCGGCCCTGCGCCTGCCGCTTTGGCGCTCATGCGAAAGTGTGAGACATAGGCGATAGCCCTATCAATAACAGGGGTATAGCCAGTAACAGGGGTATAGCGCGTCTGCTCAGCCTGCGTGCTGGCAGGACGCCACCGCCGATCTGCATTACACTTGCGCCTTTTTGATTTAGCTACCGCCTCGATTTAGCTGCCGCCCCATGTCCCTCGCTGTGCTCGATGCCCTTGAAGGCAGATTGGATGCTTGCCTGAGCAGGGATCGTCATGCCTTGCTCGGCGCGCTGCGCCGCTTGCGGCGCGAATTGCGCGAAGGCAAACCCGGCAGCGGTGGCGCCGCGTTGGAGGCGTTGCAAGCGCGCCTTACCGCGTCGCTGGCCGCGGTGCAGGCGCGGCGCCTCTGGGTGCCTGCCATTCACTATCCGCCGCAGTTGCCGGTGAGCCAGCGGGTGGAAGACATCAAGCGGCTCTTGCGCGAGCATCAGGTCGTCATCATCGCGGGCGAAACCGGCTCCGGCAAAACCACGCAGATTCCAAAACTTTGTCTCGAACTGGGCCGTGGCGTATGCGGATTGATTGGCCACACACAGCCGCGGCGGCTGGCCGCCTCCACCGTGGCCAGCCGCATCGCCAGCGAGCTTGGCGTGGCGCCGGGGCAGCAGGTGGGCTTTCAGGTGCGTTTCACCGACACCAGCCATGAAAACACGCTGATCAAGCTGATGACCGACGGCATCCTGCTCGCCGAAACCCAGCACGATCCCTATCTCGCCCGCTATGACACGCTGATCATCGACGAGGCGCACGAGCGCTCGCTCAACATTGATTTCCTGCTCGGCTATCTCAAACGCTTGTTGCCGAAGCGGCCTGATCTCAAGCTCATCATCACCTCCGCCACCATCGACGTGGAGAGCTTCTCGCGGCATTTCGACGCGGCGCCGGTGATCGAGGTGTCAGGCCGTACTTATCCGGTGGAGCTTCACTACCGCCCTCCTGCGGAACAAAGTGAAGACCTCGAATTGCCAGAGCAGGTGGTGGCGGCGTTCGATTTCATCCGGCAATTGGAACGCCAAAAACACCAGGCATATCGTGACGTGCTGGTGTTCCTCAGCGGCGAAAAGGAAATTCGTGACACCGCCGATCTTCTGCGTAAACAGCAATACCAAGGCGTGGACGTGTTGCCCTTGTATGCACGCTTGAGCTTGAGTGAACAGCAGCGCGTGTTCGAGGCGCACCCAGGGCGGCGCATCGTGCTGACCACCAATGTCGCGGAAACCTCGCTCACCGTGCCGGGTATCGGCTATGTGATCGACAGCGGTCTTGCGCGCATCAGCCGCTACAACGTGCGCAACAAGATTCAGCGGCTGCCGGTGGAAGCGATCTCGCAAGCCAGCGCCAACCAGCGCGCGGGCCGCTGCGGCCGTCTTGGCCCTGGCACTTGCGTGCGCTTGTACAGCGAAGTGGATTTTCAAAGCCGCCCGGCGTTTACCGATACCGAAATCACCCGCACGAATTTGGCGTCGGTCATTTTGCAGATGCTGGCGCTCAAGCTCGGCGACATCGACGCCTTTCCGTTTCTGGAAGCGCCGGATTCGCGCGCCGTGCGCGATGGCTATCGCCTTCTGGAAGAACTGCAAGCGGTCGATACGGCAGGCACGCTGCTGCCGCTGGGCCGCCAGATGGCGCGTTTGCCGCTCGATCCCCGGCTGGCGCGCATTCTGCTCGAAGCCGGCAAGCGGCATTGCTTGAGCGAAGCGCTCATCATCGTCAGCGCGCTCAGCGTGCAAGACCCGCGCGAGCGGCCTTTGGAAAAGCAACAAGCCGCGGATGAAGCGCACCGGCGTTTTTGGCACCCCGAGTCGGATTTCTGGGCTTTCGTCAATCTGTGGAACTATGTTGAAGAACAGCGTCAGGCCCTGGGCAGCAAACAACTGCGCAAGTTCTGTACCAGTAATTATTTATCGTTCATGCGCGTGCGCGAGTGGCGCGAGGTGCATCGGCAGTTGCTGCTCTTGTGCCAGGAATTGCAATTGCCGCTCAATCACGATCCCGCTACTTATGAGGAAGTGCATCTGAGCATCCTCAGCGGTTTTCTCGGCCAGGTGGCGTGGCGGCTGGAAGAGGGCGCTTATCTCGGCGCGCGCAGCCGTAAATACGTGATGTTTCCGGGGTCGGCGCTGCATCGCAAGAATCTGCGCTGGATCGTGTCGGCTGAACTGGTGGAAACCTCGCAGTTGTTCGCGCGCATGAACGCGCGCGTGGCGCCGGAATGGATCGAGATACAAGCCGCACATCTCTTGCGCCGCGAATACTTTGAACCGCACTGGGAGGCCAAACAAGGCCAGGTGCTGGGCTATGAAAAAGTGTTGCTGTATGGCCTTACGCTGGTGGAAAAACGCAAGGTGAACTATGGCCGCGTCGATCCCGCCATCGCGCGTGACATTTTCATCCGCGAAGGCTTGGTGCAGCAGCAACTGCGCACGCGCGCGCCGTTCTATAGCGCCAACCGAGCCATGCTGGCGCGTGTGGGCGAGATGGAAGAGCGCACGCGGCGCCGCGACATTCTGGTGGATGAAGACACCGTGTTCGCCTTTTATGACACGCGCCTGCCCGCGGAGGTGGTGGATACCAGCAGTCTTGAACGCTGGTATTTCCGCCAACCCAAGACAGTAGCGGCGGCGCTGTTGCTCAGCGAGGCCGACCTGATGCGCACCGCGCTTGGCCATGAGGCGCTGGCGCAATTTCCAGAGCGCCTCGAAAGCGGCGAACTCAAGCTCGCTCTGCAATACGCCTTTGATCCTGGCCAGGCGCACGATGGCGTGTCGGTGGATGTGCCGGTGAGCGCGCTCAAGCAGCTCAAGGCCGAAGACCTCGATTGGCTGGTGCCTGGGCTGTTGCGGGAAAAATGTATCGCGCTGATCAAGGCGCTGCCGAAAAGCCTGCGCAAGCATTTCGTGCCGGTACCCGACATCGTAGACAAGGTGCTGCCAGCGCTCGATGCCACCCAAGGCAGTCTGCGCAGCGCGCTGGCGCGGCAATTGTTGCGCCACAGCGGCGTGGCGCTGCCCGATGATTGTTGGGATGAGGTCAGCCTGCCCGAGCATTTGTTGATGAACATTCGCGTGCTCGATGAACGTGGCCAGGAACTCGGCGTTGGCCGCGATTTGCAGCACTTGCGCGAAACCCTGGCCGTCAAGGTGCAGGCCAGCATCAGCCGCGCCGCGGGTGTGGAAGGCGAACGCGAGGGGCTCACCGCCTGGGACTTTGGCGAATTGCCCGCCGCGCGGGAACTCGGGCGCGGCAGTTTGCGCATCACCGCCTATCCAGCACTGGTGGATCACGGCGACAGCGTGGCCTTGAAACTGTTCGATTCCGACTACCGCGCCAGATGCGCCACACCGCTCGGCATCGCGCGCCTGGCGATCTTCGCCTGCCACCAGCAAGTGCGTTATCTGCGCAAGGAGTTGTTGCAGGATCCGCGGCGCCTGCCGCAGCTTGCCAGCCTCGGTCCACGCGAACAGGTGCTCGATCACCTGCTGCTGCGCGCCTACACCCTGGCGCTCGGGCTCGATGACGAGGTGCCGCGCAGCGCTGAAGCGTTCAATTCCCTGCTCGAGGCGAACCGCGCCAAGGTGATCGACGTGGCGCAGGCGCTGCAAAAGTTGCTCTATCAAATTTTGGAACGGCGCCACGCGCTGCTGCAAACGCTGGCGCAGCGCTGCAACACCCTGCAACATCTGCCCCTGAAACAGGATGTGGAGGCCCAACTCGCGCGTCTCATCGCCCCTGGTTTCCTGCTGGAGACACCCGAGCAGCAATTGCGGCACTATCCGCGCTATCTGCACGCCATTGAACAGCGCTTGGAAAAATTTCCCCTGCAAATGACCAAAGATCAGGCGTGGACGCACCTGATTCAGGAATTCGAGCAGCGTTATCAAGAGCGCCGCGACCACTGCGTGCGGCACGAGCAGCTCAATCGCAATCTCGATGAATTCCGCTGGCTGCTGGAAGAATTCCGGGTTTCGCTGTTCGCGCAGCAGTTGGGCACGCGCGTGCCGGTGTCGGAAAAACGGCTGCGCAAGGCCTGGGAGACCGTATAATGCGCCCTCGTAAGGCGCCGCGGCGAGGCCTGTGCAAACGCTCGGCTAGTTTCAATAATTTGCTTTACCTGGTTGCAGTAACACATTGATAAGAGTAAGGTTCCCTAACATCAAAATCGGCCCAAACGGAGGCCGGACTCAGATGGAATCGTGGTTACCTTACACTGAGGAAGCAGCGCTGGCGGATGGCAGCGCTCCATGGAGAAGCCCGCCAGCGCGGGCAAAGCGCGAGACATGAAATCGGGGAACAGCATCAGTTCTGATTTGACCATTTTGGTCATCGAGGACGACCGCGCCACACAACAGCAGCTTGCCACCTTTTTGCAGAATCTAGGTATGCGAGTGGTGCTCGCGTGCCATCCTGAAGAGGGCATGGAAAAATTCCACTCCGCTAGCCCTGATCTCGTCTTGATCGACATTCATTTGCCCAAGGCCTCAAGTTTTGGAATGCTCGAAGAACTTGCCGCGCTGGCGCCCGATCTGCCGCTGGTGGTATTGGCCGAACGCGGCAACAAGGCGGATCTGATGCAGGCGCTGCGCCTGGGGGTAAGCGATTACCTGATCTTGCCGCTCGCCGATGATGCGATGCTGGAACATTCCATCAATAACAGCCTGCGCCGCGCGCGCCTCATCGAAGAGAACAGCCGCATCCGCAAGAAACTCGTACAGATCAACAGCGAACTCGAACGCCGCATCGAAGTGTTCCAACAAGATCAACAAGCGGGGCGTCATGTGCAGATCAACATGCTGCCGATTCCGCCGCAGCAAATTTCCCGCTACGTGTTCAATCACAAAGTGATTCCGTCGCTGTATCTGAGCGGCGATACCGTGGACTACAAACAGGTATCGCGCCACGAAATTCTGTTTTACATCGCGGATGTCTCCGGGCACGGCTCTTCTTCCGCTTTCATTACTGTGCTGCTGCGGTTTCGCATCGAACAAATGCGCCGTGATTATCTGCGTGGGCGTTTCAACGGCGTGTTCACGCCAGCGCGGCTCTTGGACATCCTCAATCACGATCTCATCGCCTCCGCGCTCGATAAGCACGTCACTTTGTTCATGGGCCTCTTGAACGATGCCGACGACACGCTGACCTACAGTGTGGCGGGGCATCATCCCTTGCCGTTGCTCTACCACCAGGGCAAGGCGGCGCCGGTGGCAATCAGCCGGCACAGTTTTCCGATTGGCCTCTTCCAGGAAGCGCAATACATCGACGATGCGCTGCAACTGCCGCGTGAATTCGCCTTGCTGCTGTTTTCCGATGGCATCCTCGAACACATCAAAACCGGCACCCTGGAAGAAAAAGAAGCCAGCCTCGCCGCGGCAGTGGCGGCCAGCGAAGGCGATTTCGAGCGGCTCAGAACCGCGCTGAAGCTGAACAAATCCGTCAAAGCCCCGGACGACATTGCGATCATGAGTGTGAGCGGCGCATGAACACCGGCAAAATACTCGCGGCGGATTACAAGCACATGGCGATGTTGAAGTTCGTGGGCGATGTGCGCGTGCTGATGAGTTCCACGCTCGACAATTACTGCAATGGCCTTTATCGCCGCGGCGTGCTCGACGCCATGGTGGTAGACCTGAGCGAAACGCGCGGCATCGACAGCACCGCGCTTGGCCTCTTGGCCAAGATGGCGATCCAGTTGCGCAATCGCTTCAACGTGAAACCCACCATCATTTCCACCAACCCTGACATCACACAAATTCTGCGCCGGATGAGCTTCGATCTGATTTTCGCCATCGTCGATAAGCCGACGAAACCGCAGGCGGCTTCGGCCTATTGCGAGTTACAGCAGAAATCGGAAACCGAAAGCTCACTGCGCGACAAAGTGCTCGACGCCCATGTCACCCTGATGGCGCTCAGCGAACAGAACAAGCTGGAATTCCAGGATCTGGTGCAGGCCTTGAAGAGCCAGAATCTCTGAAGCTGCTTTTATTGTGCCGCTTCATTGTGCCGCAGGCCGCACCTTGAGCTTGGCGCGGATGAAGTCGCCGTGTGATAGATACAAAAGATCGGTGAGCTTGCGGATCAAGTGTTCTTCTTGCGGGTCGATGCGGCCATCGGCATAGGCCACTTGCCACAAATGCTCCAGCAACTCGATTTTGGCGGCATAGCCGTAACTTTCGTTGATGAGCGTGGTGAACTGATACAGCGAAGTGGCATCGCGCGCCGCGCTCTGCGCCAGTTGCCACAACTCCTCCAACGCGGCGTCGTCCAGGTGAAATTGCTGGCGCAGAATAGCCCGTAAAGTCACGATTTCCGCTTCCTCCATAACGGTATCCGCCATGCTCAATTCCACCAGCAGCGCGGCGCACGCCAAGCGCAGACGCTGAGCGTTTGCCGCGGGCTCTGCGCTGTGCTGCAAGCTGCGCTCGAAGAAGGCGCGTATCTGTTTCAGCATGAAAACTCCGGGAAGTGGTACTCGAGCGGCGGTTGATTATGGAACGTAGTGTTCAACATCTTGTGTCAGTGCCAGCGCTTCGCGCAGCGTGCCGAGATTGGCCCCGCTCAGATGCGCGCGCTCACTCAGATAACGGCGAAAACGTTTACCGCCATTTTGGCCATGAAAGAGGCCGAGGAGGTGGCGGCTCAAATGATTGAGCGGCACCCCGGCGGCAAGGCAGCGCTCGGCATAGGGCAAAAATGCCTCCAGCGCCTCTGCGCGGCTGTGCACGGGCGCAGGCAGGTCGAACAGTTGCGGGTCCACCTGTTGCAGCAGCCAAGGATTGTGATAAGCCTCGCGGCCCAGCATCACGCCATCCACCTGCTGCAAGTGCGCCTGGCAAGCGTCGAGCGTGGTGATGCCGCCGTTGATGATGATTTCGAGCGCGGGAAAGTGCTGCTTCACGCGATACACGCGCGGGTAATTGAGCGGCGGAATGTCGCGGTTTTCCTTGGGTGAAAGCCCTGCGAGGATAGCAATGCGCGCATGGATGATGAAGGTCTTGCAGCCACGTTCGGCCACTGTGCCGATGAAGTCGAAGAGCGCTTCATCGCTATCCATGGCATCAATGCCGATGCGGCATTTCACGGTTACGGGCAAAGTGCTGCGCTCGCGCAGCGCCGCCACGCATTCGCCCACCAGCGCCGGGTGCGCCATCAAACAGGCGCCAATCATGTGGTGCTGCACGCGATCGGAAGGGCAGCCAACGTTGAGATTTATTTCGCTGAAGCCCGCCGCCTCAGCCAACGCGGCAGAGGCCGCCAGTTCCTTGGGCACGCTGCCGCCAAGCTGCAAGGCCAGCGGCAACTCCGCAGGGTCGTGCGCAAGAAAACGCACGCAGTCGCCGTGCAACAAAGCGCCGGTGGTAAGCATCTCGGTGTAGAGCATAGCCTTGCGGCTCAAGAGCCGCATGAAGTAGCGGCAGTGGCGATCGGTCCATGCAAGCATGGGGGCAACAGCGAACCTTTTTTCTCTGAAGGGGGAGGCTTGCTTGAGCATGAAATTTAGCGGGTGTGAGGTTCGCTACGCTTGGCTCCCATGCCTTCAGCCATAAAGCTCAGCACCAGCGTATTGAGTGATACGCCTTCCACTTTGGCGCGAGCCGATAACGCCGCGTGCAGGCTTTTGGGAAGCCGTGTTACGAACTTGCCAGACGCTACGCCGCCACTGTTGGGCGCAGGGACAGGCTGCCCCCATGCCTCAAGCGATTCGATCATACCGGCTAGCGTTTCTTGGCCGTTGGCAATGGCATCCTCCACGGTTTCCCCGTCAGATATGCAGGTATTGAAATCGGGGTAGGTAATGAGGAAACCGCCGCCTTCTTCTGCGGTGAGCGGCCGAATTTCAAAGGGATAGTCGTTGAGGTTGCGCATGGCTCAGGCTCCTTTTACAAATTCCACTTTTACAAATTCCACAAACTGCCGGATATAAATAGGCTTGATCGGGCGCTGCGCGGGTACGGCCAGCGTAGCGCCATCGCTACGCTTGAAGTAGCAATGACTGGTGCCTTGTTGCCGCCAGAGGATGCTGTGTTGCCGTGCAACGGTTTGCAGTTGTTCGATACGCCAGTCTCTGGGGTTGGCGCGCATGGCATCGAGCAGTTTCGCGGCGGTATTCACGTTTTTAATAGTATCAAGGACAGTACTGGTTGCAATACGTTTACGGCAGTGCGCAAGACGCAACAACAGCAAGGCTGTGCAGATCCAACAGCGTGAAATTCCCCTTGGTGGACCAGCCACGAGTATCAATGTGGTAGACGTTGCCCAGTACCACGGGTTGCGGCAGCGGTTCATGGCCAACGACGAGGGCACGCACGCCGTCAACGCCAAAGGTGAGCTTGTTCCGAATGCGGTGGCGCGACCACAGGCAGTAGTCGCGTGCGCTGCGGGTGTCGAGCCGTGTGGCCAGGTCACTCCAGCATTGGCACGGCACATCTGCGTGAGCGATGCCCACCACCCCCGCCGCCGTTTCGATTTCCATGACGAACGGCAGCGTTTTGAAGGTGGCGGCAAAGGTCTCTTTCTCGGCCAACGACAGTTCTTGAAACCATCCGCCGCCATTGATCCGCCAGTTTTCGATGTCCACGGTTTGCCAGCGGCAGGCGTAGTCTTCGTGATTGCCGCGCACCGCGTGGAACCAGGGTTGTTGCAGCCAATGCAGCGCTTGTGTGGATTGTGGACCGCGATCGATCAAATCGCCGACGGCAAAGAGACGGTCTTTGGCTGTATCGAAACCGATGGCCATGAGCGCTGTTTCCAGTTTGGAAAAATGGCCGTGGATGTCGCCGACAGCGTAATCACGGCCGCTGGCATTGCGCGTGAAATGTGCGATGAAGGTCATGCCGGTACCTTACCTTACTTCAATCTTGCTTCAACAGTTTGCGCGGGTTTCAAGGTTCGAGCACGGCTTGGCCTGTAACCACCTGGCCTGTAACCAAAAGCTGTTCCAAAAATGTGCGTGTGGCGCTATGGCGCAGAAAAGGAGCGGCGGCGAAGGGCAGCGCGGGTTGCGCCAGCAGGCTGAGCAGCTTGCGCAGTGGCGCGCTGCTGCGCAGTTGTTGGCATTCGCCGTCGATGCAGCAGAGCAGGCGTTGGTGCTCTGGGGTTTCATGCCAGGCGAGGCGTGAGCCGAGGTGCAGCATGATCTGGCTGTCGGCGTTCAACCTTGGCGTGCGCCGTGGAGCGGCAAGCAATTCCGGGTAACGCGGGCGAGTTTGCAGTGCGCCAAACCAGCGCAGTAGCGCGGCATCGTCATCGAGCGCTGCGCGCAGCAGCGTGCGCGCCTGCGTGAGCGCGGCGGCGGTGAGTTCGCCGCCGCTGGCCGGGGAGAGCGGCGGTGGGTCGGTCTAACGGTGGTCGGGCGGCAAGGTGTCGGCGAGTTGATCGGTGAAGTCGAGCAGCATGTCGCTAACCGCGGGCGCGCGGAAGCCGAGCGAATAGCAGAGGCTGTCGTTCTCCGCGATGCCCCAGTGCGCGAGGCCGGGCGGCACGTACAGCACGTCGCCGGGTTCGAGTGAGTATTCGGCGCTGGTGTGAAATTCGCGCAGCAGCTTCAGGCCGCTCGCGGTGAGCAGCGTGTCATCCACGTTGCAGCGTTGCCCAAGGCGCCAAGTGCGGCGGCCCTGGCCTTGCACCAGAAATACGTCGTAGTAGTCGAAGTGCGGCCCGACGCCACCGCCTGGCGCGGCGTAGGAAATCATCACGTCGTCCACACGCCAGCTAGGCAGAAAGTTGACGCATTGCAGCAGCGCTTTCACCTGGGGCACGTAGTGATCCACCGCTTGCACTAGCAGTGTCCAGTTTTTGCGGGGCAGTGAGGTGAAATCGCTTTCCTGAAAGGGGCTTTGCGTCATGCGGTACTTACCTCCGCGCGTGAAGACGAGCCGCGATTCCACGCCGTCTTCGCAGGCGAGGCCCGCGAGTTCTTCAGGAGACAGCGGATCGGTAAATGCAGGTAAGGCGCCTTTGATCAGCAGCGGCTTGCGTTGCCAGTATTCACGTAAGAATGATTCGGCAGAGAAATTGGCGAAGTGCATGGGGGTCATTGAGGGTTGGCTCTTTGAAGAATTTTAGGGAAATAGATTGTTTCCGCTCTTAGCGTGTAGCAGGCGGTTGCCTGAGTGCACTTTCGAGGGGCGCCCGCAAGTACTGTAGGGCTCGGTTCGGGCCATCCATGGCCCTCAACGCCCTCGAAAGTGCACTCAGGCAACCGCCTGCAAGATCTTCAGCACAGGTGTTACGCACATGTAAAAAACATCGAGGTTATGCGAAACACTGAAGTCAGATGCAAGCCGCTGGTGCCCCC
>JAIRJU010000095.1 GCA_031260485.1 Pseudomonadales bacterium
CAGGTAGAGCCATTGCTGAGCGAAATTGCGCACCAGCGCATCGGCGCGCGGATCCGCCAATAGGCGCCGCACCTGGGCTTCGAGCACAGGCGGTGTGTTGAGCGTGCCCGCTTCGGCCAGGCTCAGCAGTTCTTCATCCGGCAGGCTGCTCCATAAAAAGAAGGACAGCCGCGAGGCCAGTTCGAGATCGCTGATCGCATAGCTTTCCCCCTGCGCCACCTGCGCCGGTTCCGCTTCGGCGCGCACCAGAAACTGGGGATCGACCAAAAGACGCCGCAGCGCCACTTCGATGCCATCCTCGAAGCTACCGCCGTCGCGGCGCCCTATTTCATAGAAGCTCAATAGCGGCGCCAGATCCGCGTCGCTCACGGGCCGCCGATATGCCTGCCGCGCCAGCGTGCCGATGATGCGGCGCGCGCAGGCGGGTTCTTCGTCCTGGTTGGCAGGCTGGCAACTGAGCACCTTGCGGCGGCTGGGCGTATCGGTTGGGCGCGTGGGATTGAAAGGCCCGATGACTTTCATCAAGCCCACCACCGGATGCCGCAGCACCTGAGGAAAGCTGTCATTTTCCAGCGAGACGCGCGCATAGGGTTGAATCATGTCGATACTGGGCCGGTAATTGCTGAGCAGAAAAGTAGCGCCAACCAAATGCGTGCCCGCCTTCACCCTTAGCGTGACCTCCAGCGCGCCATCTTTATCGGCATTACCGCCTTCGTTCAGGCCCACGCCAACATAGTCGAACAAGTGGACACGCTCGCCATCGAGGCTCAACTCCAGTTGTTCACCGGCGATGAAATTGCCCACGCCGAAGTTCTGCAAATAAAAGGTGTAATCGCCATCGGCGGGAAAGGTGTGCCGCGCCTTGAGGCCGCCGCGCGTACCGAAGGGCAGCCCTTCGAGCTGCTGATCCTGCGAAGCATCGCCAAGCGCCGTATAGACGGTTTCGCCGGGAGATTCCCACAAGCCCACGGCCTGTTTCGCCACGCGGGCGGCGGCCGTGGCATAGGCTTCCAGCAAGGTGGGTGACAGCGTGAGCGAGCCTGCGTTGTTGTCGAAACCGCGCGCCGAGGTGTCGGCGGGCAGCAGCGTCGAGGCGTCGATGTCGAGTGCCAAGAGATCGCGCACGGCATTGGCGTATTCGCTGCGATTGAGCCGATGCAGGCCCACCATGCCTGGATTGCTGGGTGCTTGCGCGTCGATGGCGTGCTCCAGCGTTTCTGTCAGCGCCACGTAGTCAGCCCAGGCGGGGCGCGGTTGCCCAGGCGGCGGCATCATGCCCGCGCGCAATTTGCGGATCACTTTTTCCCAAGCGGGAGCGTGGCCTTGCAGGTCATCCGTGACAATGCCGCTCAAATCGAGACCGCCCGCGTAGTCATCGGCATTATGGCAATCGAGGCAATAGCGCTCGATGGCCTCCTGCGGCGCTTGCCCAAGCGGCGCCGCCAAGGCCAGGGCGGGCAGCAGCGCAGCGCCGAGCATCATGATATTATGGAATGAATAGTTTTTATGGCTCATGGATCCACCACTTCGAGGCCCTTGCCGGTTCTGGAATCGTCCACTTGATGCCCGGTTTGCAGCGCCCGCGCCTGCTCGATGCCGAGCGGCGTGACATCGCGAGGGTCCATATCCGCCGCCGAGCAGGTGAAACCACGCAAGGTGCATTCGGAGGTGGTGTGCGCGATGCCGCGCTGTGCCATCAAGCGCTGCATCAACACATAGGCCGGTTCATTGAAAATAATGGCATTGTTGGGGCGAAACGTGCCTACGCCGATCGCATAGTCGATCGGCATCAAGGGCTCGATGCTGGCGCCGAAAATGCCGTCGTTCTTTTTGCCAAGATCATAAGCGCCGAGATTCGCGCCCTGATCCACCAGATATTGAATGACAGCAACGTCGCCGAGATTGCCCGCCGCCATCAAGGGCGAAATGCCGTAATCGTCTTGCCAATTGACATCGGCGCCCCATTCCACCAGCAGCTTGACCACCGCCAGACGCTCCGCAGGTGAACGCTCCTTGTGGAAACCGGCGACAAAGCCGAGGCCCGCGGCAGCTTCCAGCGACGATTCGTTATCGCTAGACAGCGCATTGGGATCGGCGCCATGTTCCAAGAGCAGCGTCACCAATTGCAGATCACCGGCAAACGCGGCGCGCATCAAGGCGCTGGCAAACACGATGCGCGGCGAACCGCCACGCATCCGGGCGCGCGGCGTGCCATTGACGATCTTGTTGGGATCGGCGCCTGCCGCGAGCAGTTTTTCCACCAGAAAAAATGGATCATCCGTGATGATCCACGGGTAACTGGTGGCGGTTTCCATGTTGCGGCGATCCACCGCCCAGAACAGCGGTGTGAAGCCGTAGGCATCGGCCTGATCGACCTGGCTGCCGCGCTCGAGCAGGAAGGCGGCGAGATCATAGTGGCCATTGAAGAGCGCCACACCCAGCGCGTCCTTGCCATCGGCGGCCAGCGCGTTGACATCCGCGCCCGCCTCTACCAAAAGACGCGCCACCGCGATATGCCCTTCGCGCGCGGCGAACATCAGCGGTGTGAACTCTCCGGTGGCGTCCTGCACGGCGCCGATTTCCTCCGCGCTGCGCTCGCGCAAGGGCGAGCCTTCAAAGCCGCGCCCGGTATCCGGCGCGATGTAACGCGACACCGCGTTCACGTCGGCGCCGCGCTCAAGCAGCAAGCGCACCACCTCACTTTGATTTTCGTTCACCGCCCACATCAACGCGGTGGTGCCACCCCAGCTTTCACGCGCCTCAATCGCGGCGCCATGATCGAGCAGCACCTGCACCGCCTCCACGCGGCCCGTGCGCGCCGCGATCATCAGCGCTGTGTCACCGGTGATGGTCTGAGCGCGATTGACGTCAGCACCCGCCGCAAGCAGTTGCGTCAGCACCTCTGCGCTGCCGTTGAGCGCGGCCAATTGCAAGGGCCTGGCGTTGGTGCGGTTGGCACGATCGGGATCGGCGCCCGCCGCCAAAAGACGCGCCACCAAGGTTGGCGCATCGAGCTCCACCGCCCAATGCAGCGCGGTAGTGCCGTCCACCTGCGGCTCGTTGACATCACTGCCAGAGCGCAAAAGACGCTCCACCTCAGTGGCATCGCCACGCTCGGCGGCGTCTGCTACCAGCGCCGCCTGCGCCAAACTCGGCCAAAGCAGCGCCGATAAAAGCAATGCTGATAAAAGCAATGCCGATAAAAACAGCGCCGGTAAAACCGCACCCAGGGTCAATAACACTCTGGAGAGCGCAACAGAGGGTACAGCAGAGAAAGTCAAGGTTTTCATCAGTCCACCGGGTTGATGCCGCGCACGCGCGCCAGCCATTCCACCAATTTTTCGACATTCTGATCCGACAACCTGGCACCACGCTCGCGCATGTCGAGCACCAGCGCGCGCCAGCCGTTGGCATCCTTGCGATGCTCGAACACCCGTAACTCGTGACACTCGGTGCAGGTTCTCTGTAAAAACACCCGCGCATCGGCATTGTTGAAGAATTCGGAAATTTCCCGCGCGATGTAATTGCGCGGGAATGGCACCGATTCTGTACCAAACGTCTCAGTCAAATAATCGAGCAGCAGCGCCTCATCGGCAGGCTCAAGCTGGACGCCACGCTGCTGCTTGTGCGGCACATCGAGCAACTGCTGCCAGCCCGCGCGATCGAGCGCATGAAAGGCATAATCGTCGATACCATGACAAGACACGCAGTGGTTCAAAATCACACTGCGCACAGGGCCGCTGGGCAAACGCACACGCGGACGAGTAGCGCTTTGCGCGTCAGCGGCCATACTGGCCAACTGCAAAACCGCCATCACCAGGCAACTACCCAACAAACGCAGTGAGAGCATTCAGCGCGCTCCCTCAGGCGATATCGAGCGGGTGGGTGCTTTCGCCGATGCTGCTGCGCTCAATGCCATACAAATGCAGAATACTCAGCAGCATGTTGGAAGTTTTCTCCACGTTGTCGGGATAGACGAGATGGCGATTGCCCTTGAAGCTGCCGTCAATGCCGCCCGCCAGAATTACCGGCACTTTTTCATGCGCATGACGATGCGAGTTGCCCATGTTGCTGCCCATGTACAGCAGCATGTGATCGAGCACGTTGCCGTCGCCCTCGGGAATTTTGCGCAGCTTCTCCAGAAAATTGGCCACCACACTCACATGGTAGCGGTTCATCTTGGCGTAGTTGGCAATGTTGGCGGGTTTATCGCCATGGTGGGAAGTGGAATGCCAGCCGCCGCTGTAGCCGCTCTCGGGATAACTGAAGCCGGAGAGATCACGCCCCAGCATCATGGTGACCGAGCGCGTGATGTCGGCCTCAAAGGCCAGCGCGATCAGATCGAACATCAAGCGGAAATGTTCGTCCTTGCTCTGCGGAATGCCGAAGGGCACAGCGCTCGCCGGCTCCGCCACCGAGCGCGTCATTGCAATCTGGATGCGGCGTTCCAATTCGCGGATGTTATCCAGGTAGGCGTCCATCTTCAGCTTGTCTTCGGGGCCAAGCTGGCGCTTGAACTCGGGAATGGCCTGTGTGACAGAATCGAGAATGCTGGCGTTGAGCGCGCGGCCACGGCGGCGCGCGTCAAGGCTGGCGCCGTCGCCAAACAGGCGCTCGAAGGCCACACGCGGGTTGATCTCGGTGGGCAGCGGCGAAGTTGGCGAAGTCCAAGACACCGAATTGGTATAGGCGCAACTGTAACCCCAGTTGCAGTTGCCATAGTTGCCGGCGTCTTCCACGCCCAGTTGCAACGACGACAAGATAGTATCCTGGCCGAACTCCTGGGCAATCACCTGGTCGATGGTGATGCCCAAATACGGGCTGACCGCATTGCGGCGCGCCCGCGCACCCGAGAGAAACACCGCGCCACGGCTGTGGTTGCCGCCGGGCTCTTCATCGGTGGAGAAGGCTTCGGGCACGTCGAGCCCGGTAATCAGCACCACGCGCTCGCGCAGTGTCTGTAGCGGTTTGGTGATGTAGGAAAACGCGAAGTCGCTACCGGCTTCGACCGGGCTCCAATAGCCCGGCGCGGCGCCCTGCGGGTGCCAAACGCCAACGAAGCGCTTGGGCGCCACCAGCGCCTGGGCCTGGGCCAGCGGTGTCAGCGCAGGCACCATGGCGTCGAGCAAGGGCAAGGCCACGGCCAGGCCCGCCGAGCGCAGAAATGTGCGCCGCGGCAGTTGCTTTTTAGTCAGAATGTTCATGCACGCCCCCTCACCTGTATCCTCGCCAAATCTGCCGGACCTGCCAGACCCGCCGGATAATAGACGCATTGCTTGACGCGCTCCAAAACCACCCAGTACGGATACACTGCACACTGCCACCCTCCCCTGCCACCCCACCTGCCACGGAAGCCCTATGCCTACTACACTGCCCACTATGACAGCCACTATCACACCCGAATTACAGCATCCCTATTACCCCATCATCTTCGTGCGTGGCTATGCCATGACCCAGAATGAAATCGAGGATGCCGTTGCCAATCCCTACATGGGCTTCAACCTCGGTTCCACCAAGATCAAGCAACAATGGAACCGCAGCATCGCCATGCACATCTTTGAATCGCCGCTGCTGCGCCTGATGAAAGACTATGGCTATCAAGACAGCTTCAAGAACGGCAAAGCCAGCGAGGGCCCGCTACCTGCGCGCAGCATTCACATCTACCGCTATTACGATCAAGCCTCGACAGAAATCGGCAGCGGCAAAACGCCCAGCATTCCTGACGCCGCCATCGGACTTGCGCAACTCATCCTCAACATTCGTGACCAAGTGTGCGGTGACGACCCCGTTGCCAGAGCCAAGTTCAAACTCTATCTCGTCGCCCATTCGATGGGCGGCCTGATTTGCCGCTGCCTGCTGCAAAACCCCGACCCCAGCAACGTAAAAGACAAACAACTGGCGGACAAACTCAAGCAGCAAGTGAACGACGCCAAGCCACTGGTAGACAAGGTGTTCACCTACGGCACACCGCACAATGGCATCGATGTGCGCCTGTTCAACCTCAACGTGCCTTCCTGGCTCAGCCTGTTCGACATCAACAACTTCAGCCGCGATGAAATCCGCAAATACCTGGCGCTGCCGAAAGGCAGCGATCGCGTCGACAGCCTCAACGGCCACTTCGACCCTGCGCGCTTCTTCTGCCTGGTGGGCACCAACTACAGCGACTACTCCGCCTCGCGTTTCGCCATCGGCCCGATGAGCGACGGTTTGGTCAAAATCGAAAATGCTACCGTGGCCGACAGCCCGCGCGCCTACGTTTATCGTAGTCACAGCGGCCAGTTTGGCTTGGTGAATTCGGAAGAAGGCTACCAAAACCTGGTGCGTTTTCTGTTCGGCGACATTTATGTCACTGGCGCCTTGGAGGTCGAGGCACTGCCACTGCCGCCGCGCGTTGCCGAGGCCAAGAACGCCGGCAAGCAAGTGCGCGCCTCCTACCTGTTTGAAGCCACGGTAACGCCACGCGGCGCCTTCGACTTCAACCTCACCGAACGCCACAGCGAAGACGCATCCGCCATTTTCCGCGAGTTCGACGAACTGCTGCGCCCCGAAAAATCGGGCCGCGAGGCACCACGCACGCCCATCCTGTTCTCGCTGTTTCTCGACACCAAGAAGATCGAAATAGGCAGCACCTTGGTATTTGGCATAAAACTGACTGTTCGTTCCACTGATTATGAAGTGCTATCCGAACGCAAAACCTATCCCGCCGAAGTGCTGTTCGATGAGCACATCACCATCCACGCTACCGCGCAGCCAGAAAACTGGGACTTGCGCTATGTCCTCTCCGATCAATGGGGCGACGGCGACATTGGCCGCACCATTCAGTACGACCAAAACAGCGGCCTCGCGCGCCTACCGCTCGAAAATCGCAAAGGATTTCAGGGAGCGCTGGTGCTGGGATTGTCGGAGTGGAACCAGGGGTAGAATGGCTGCAGTTTTACTGCTTCACCCCCAGCCTGATCCTCCCTCGCACGCGGGGGAGAGAATCAGCCTGAAAAATTTGGCCAACTCTTTACCGAATATGCCGCGGATCTTTTCAAGGATTTATTTGCACTGAATCTGCGCCTTCTACAGTGCCCGCATCGCCTTTTGCTGATCGAGGTTTACTGTATGAAGAAGGTCTTTACCGCCAAGGTACTGGTGCTGACGCTGGCCGCTGTGGGTTTCTACGCCAGCGTTGCGCAAGCCGATATTGCCAGCGCCACCGCGCTGCAAGCGCAGAACGGCGTGCTGGCTGGCTATCGCCGCCTCCTGCCGCTCGACGGCGGCTCCAACTTCCGCGATCTCGGCGGCTATCCCACCCTGAGCGGCAAAACGGTACGCCGCGGTTTGCTGTTCCGCTCCGCCGCGCCCAGCTCACTGACGGCGCAGGATGAACACTATCTGGCGCAATTCGGCTTCGAAAGTGTGATGGACCTGCGCTCCAGCGAAGAAATCGCGCTGTTCCCCAACCGCTGGGCCGAGCACGCGGGCCTGCACTATTACAAGCACGACTACGCGATCAGCAGCCTGATTCCCGCGCAAAGTGGTGAAAATCCGCAGCCGATCAACCTCGCAGAGTCTTACCCCGGCATCGCGCTGAGCTTGCAACCGCAATTGCGGCAGTACTTCACGCTGCTGGCCGAGGGCAAGGCGCCGATCATGCTGAACTGCTCCGCAGGCCAGGATCGCACCGGCATCACCAGCGCGCTGCTCTTGAGTGTGCTCGGCGTGCCGCCGCAGTTGGTGGTGGAAGATTATCTGCTGTCGTCGGATTTCCGCCGTCCATCCGTGGAGCGCGGCAACGTCGATCTTGCCGCCGCCGCCAAGACCAATGCCTTCGCCGCGATGATGACGAGCTACTCACAAACAGAAGTGACTCACGCCGCCCCGCTCGTCACCGCCGATGGCACGCCTTATCTGGAATTCGCGCTGCGGCAGATCGAACAAGAGTATGGCTCGGTGGAAGGATTTTTGACCAAAAAAGTCGGTATCACGCCCGAGCAGTTGGCGCGAATCCGCGCGCTATATTTGCAGTAATTTATCCGCCTGCCACGGCACACACCCCGCGACAGACGGCGAGACGCTCCCCTCTTTAGGCCGGTGGAATTTTCACCGGCCTTTTTTTATTTCGATGATGATAGTCTGGTAATGCGGCGGGCTGTGCTCAGGCTGGATACAACAAGTTCATCAATCACTTAGAGCGTTTTTGATCAAATCGCTGACATTATTTCTCCCTCTCGCCCGCTTGCGGGAGAGTTCCATGCAGCGCGCGCTGCCGACTTGCCCCGGAACGCAGGTTCCTGGGTAGGACAATTCCCCTCCTGTGGAGGGGTG
>JAIRJU010000112.1 GCA_031260485.1 Pseudomonadales bacterium
TTACGCTGCCGAGGGGGGTGGGGTAGAACCGTGAGGCATTGTTGACCAAAAGGTTGAGTGTGCCGCGTAAGGCTAGCGTGTCTTGTGTCAGTTTTTCGAGCTGCGCTGGGTCGAGCAAATTCGCTTGCAACACGTGAACGCTACGAGGGCGCTGCTGGTTCAATTCTTGCGCCAAGCTTGCGGCGGCGGTGCGCGAGTGGTGGTAGTGCAGGATCACCTCGAAGCCTGCGCCGTGCAGCGTGCGCACGATGGCAGCGCCGATGCGTTGTGCGGCGCCGGTGACGAGAGCCAGGGGGACGGCGCTGATGTCAACCACTGGCGCTTTCCTGCCAGGGATTGGCGGCGAGCGCGGCGATGCGCGCGGCGCGGATCAGAGCGGCGATGTCGGTTTTCGCGCTTGGTGTGGCGTTCAGCACGGCTTGCACATCTACGCCGCGCGCGATGGTGAGAGCCTGTTGCAACAACGCGCGCTGCGGATAAGGCGCTTGCTCGAAGCCGCTGCGGCCGCGCGCGTCCGCTGCGCAGACGAGCAGCAATTGCTCGAAACGCAGCGGACGGCGCAGGGCGTCGGTGAGTTCGAGCGTGGCATAGCGCTGCGCGGCGTCGTGGTGCAGCGCGTGGTGACAGCGCCAGTGATAACGGCTGGCGAGCATGGCGAGATCGCGGCAGTCGTTGGGTACGCGCAAACGCTGCGCCAGCGCTTCGATGAGGACAGCGCCGCGTTCTGCATAGTCTGTATAGTCTGTATAGTCTGCATGGCCTGTGTGCTCTGGCCTCTGTGTGCTGGAGGTGGCGCCCTTGCCAAGATCGTGCATGAGTGCGGCGAAGCGTACCGCGAGATCTTCGCTTGATTTGGCTGCCTGTTCCAGAACCATGAGCGAGTGCAAGCCAGTGTCAATTTTGGAATGTATGTCCGCGCTCTGCGGCACGCCGAACAGGGCCTGTATTTCTGGCAAGAGGCGCGGCAGCGCGGCGCAGGCGCGCAGCACTTCGAAAAATACTGAGGGTGATTTCGCCTTCAATCCCCCTTCGATTTCCTGCCATACCCGTTCGGGCGTCAGCGCTTCGAGTTCGCCGCTGTGGCTGAGTGTGCGCATCAATTCCAGCGTTTCTGGTGCTACGGTGAAACCAAGATGCGCGAAACGCGCAGCAAAACGCGCCACGCGCAACACGCGCAAAGGATCTTCGGCGAACGCGGGAGAGACATGGCGCAAGAGCCTGGCGTCGAGATCACGCTTGCCGCCGAAGGGGTCGATGAGATCACCATTTTCATCGCGCGCCATGGCGTTGATGGTGAGGTCGCGGCGGATCAGGTCTTGTTCCAGCGTCACGCTGGGATCGGCGTGTACCACGAAACCTTTGTAGCCAGAGCCTTGTTTGCGTTCAGTGCGGGCGAGGGCGTATTCCTCCTGCGTCTTGGGGTGCAGAAATACTGGAAAATCACGGCCCACCTGGCGGTAGCCCGCGTTCAGCATGTCTTGCACGGTGGCGCCCACCACCACCCAATCGCGGTCTTTTACCGGTAGGTCCAAAAGTGCATCGCGCACTGCGCCGCCCACCAGATGAATGCGCATCACAACCCTCCGCCGCAGGCGACGCTCAGGCGCTCGCCGCTGTCGAGCTTGAGCGCGGTGAGGCAACGGCCCCATACGCAGCCGGTATCGAGCGCTTGCACGTTGGCGATGCCAGTCTTGCCATCGAGCGCGGCCCAATGGCCGAACAAAAGCAGGCGGTTCGGTTTGATGTTGACCAGTTCGTACCAGGGCTGCATCCCCGGCGGCGCGGCGTCGAGGCCCTCCTTCGCGTTGAAGTCGAGCTGGCCAGCGGGCGAGCAGAAGCGGATGCGCGTGAGGATATTGGTGATGATACGCAGACGCGCCATGCCACTGAGCGTATCGTTCCAGATGTCGGGTTGATCGCCGTACATGCCGCGCAGATAATCCTGGTAGTCCGCTGCGCGCAGGCAGGCTTCTACTTCGCGCGCGGCCTTGAGCGCATCGCGGAAGGTCCAGCGCGGTGCGATACCCGCGTGTACCAGCAGAACTTTTTTCAAGGAACCGAGCACGAGCGTTGCTTCTTTGTAGGCGAGCGGCAGTTGCCGCACCCAATCGCACAGCGCTTGGCAGTCTGGCGCGTTCAGCAGTGCTTGCAGCGTGTTCTTTTTGGAATGGGTGAAAGCACCGCTGGCCAGCGCGAGAAAATGCAGATCGTGATTGCCGAGCACGCCGGTGAAGGCGCTGCCCAAGCCTTTGAGAAAACGCAGCGTCTCCAGCGATTGCGGGCCACGATTGACCATATCGCCCACGCACCAGAGGCGATCTTGCGCGGGATCGAAGTGGATGTGGTCCATCAGGCGCCGCAGCGGGTCGTAACAGCCTTGGATGTCGCCCACGACATAGATCGACATGCGTTTTTGGCCTCGGTTTTTGCCTCAGTGCACCATGTGCGGCGCGGCGAGAATGAAGAGCGGAATCGGCGCATCAAATTTTTCGCCCGTGCTCGATACCATCGCGTAAGCGCCGCGCATGTCGCCGGTGGCGGTTTTGAGCACGGCGCCGCTGGTGTACTGGTAGCTTTGCGCAGGATGAATCACAGGCTGCTGGCCCACCACGCCGCTGCCCTCCACGCGCTCTACGTGGTTGTTCTGGTCGGTGATGATCCAGTGGCGGCTCAAAAGGCGCACGCTGTCGAGGCGGCGGTTGGTGATGGTAATGGTGTAGGAAAACGCGAAGGTGCTGTTGGCAGGATTGGATTGTTGCGCCAGGTAGTGGGTGCTGACGTGGATGTCGATGCCACAGGCTGGGATCTGGTTGCTACTCACGGATCAGTCCGCTCTTCATGTTCTTTCGCCTGCTCTTTCGCCTGTTCTTCCACGCCATTTTCTCCCGTAATGATGGCGGTGATTCTAGCATAGTCGCCAAGGCTCAGATTTTCAGGGCGCAGCGCGGGATCGAGGTGGCTGCGTTGCCATTGTGCAGCATTCACCCGCTGCTTGAGCGCATTGCGCACGGTCTTGCGGCGCTGATTGAACGCTTCGCGCACGAGGTCGGCGAATAATTTTTCATCGCGCACCGGATGCGGCGGCGTGGGCCAGGGTTCGAGCCGCACAATGGCGGATTCCACTTTCGGCGGCGGATTGAACGCACTGGGTCTTACATTGAACAAGCGTTCCACTTTGCAGTGGTACTGCATCATCACGCTGAGGCGGCCATAATCGGCAGTGCCCGGTTGCGCCGCGAGGCGGTCTACCACTTCGCGTTGCAGCATGAATACCATGTCGTGAATCAGCGCTTGATAACGCAGCAGATGAAACAACAGCGGCGTGCTGATGTTATAGGGCAGATTGCCGAGAATGCGCAGGCTGCGCGGGGTGGTGGTGAATTGCGCAAAATCCACTTCCAGCACATCGCGCTCGATCAAGGTAAAACCGGGATTGGCGCCGAAACGCTGGCGCAGGTGCGCGGCAAGATCGCGGTCGATTTCGATCACGCTCAAGCCTTTACCGAGTGCCAAGAGCGGTGCGGTGATGGCGCCCTGGCCGGGGCCGATCTCGATCAGGTGCTGGTTGGGCGCTGGCGTAATGGCTTTGACGATGCGCGCGATGACGTGCTCGTCATGCAGGAAATTTTGACCGAAGCGTTTGCGCGCCTGATGCTGAAAGCCGTCTACGCCGGTGACGAGGCCACGCCGGTTCATGCGCGCGCTTCCAGCGCGCCGAGTGCCACGTCGAGCGCGTAATAGAGGCTGCCGGGATCGGCGCGGCCCTGGCCTGCGAGATCGAGCGCGGTGCCGTGATCCACCGAGGTGCGCAAATACGGCAGGCCGAGCGTGATGTTCACCGCCTGGCCGAAGCCCTTGTACTTGAGCACCGGCAAACCTTGATCGTGGTACATGGCCAGCACCGCATCGGCGTGATCGAGGTATTTCGGCGTGAACAGCGTGTCGGCAGGCAGAGGGCCCACGAGATTCATGCCCATGGCGCGCGCCTCATCGAGTGCAGGGCGAATCACCTCGATTTCCTCGCGGCCAAGATGGCCGTCTTCACCCGCGTGCGGGTTGAGCCCAGCCACCACAATGCGCGGCTCTTTGAGATGGAAGCGCGCGCGCAGATCGTGATCGAGAATCGTCAGCACCTCGCGCAGTAAATCGCGCGTGATCGCCGCGGGCACGGCAGAGAGCGGCAAATGCGTGGTGGCGAGCGCCACGCGCAAGCCCGCAGTGGCCAGCATCATCACCACGCGCGGCACCTTTGCCAGTTCGGCGAGAAATTCGGTATGGCCGCTGAACGCAAAACCGGCCGCGTTGATGAGGCTTTTTTGCACCGGGCCCGTGACAAGACCTTGCAGCGTGCCCTTGGCACACAGATACGCCGCCACCCGCAAGGTATCGAGCACGTAAACGGCGTTGGCGGTATCGAGTTTACCTGGCAGCGCGGGTGATCGCAGTGGAACGGGCAGTACACAAAGCTGGCCATCGCCGCTGTAGAGCGCAGCGCTGAGCGTCTCTGCGCGGCACAAATGCAGATGCAATGGCTGTTTGAGCAAGGCCGCGCGCGCCTCGAGCAGCGTGGGGTCGGCAATGCACACCACTGGCACGCGGCGCGGGCGCCGCGCCAGCGCAATGGCGAGATCGGGCCCGATGCCCGCGGGCTCGCCGGGGGTGAGGGCTAGAAGGGAAGTCATCCGCGCGCGGGGGAGGAAAACGCTGTCACTCAGAACTTCATCTTGATGTCGATGTAAGACGTATCGTGAATTTCGGTAAGCCAGTTTTCCAGTTCGTTGTCGAACTTGCGGTTGCGCAGGATGCGCTCGGCCTGCGCGCGTTTGTTATCTTCGGTGACATCCTGCACGCGGTGTTCTTCCACTTGCAAAATGTGCCAGCCGCTGGACGCCAGGAATGGCTCGGTCATGGTGCCGGGCGGCGTTTCATGCACTTTCTGCATGAAATCGGGCGGGAACATGCCATCGTTGATCCAGTCGAGTTCGCCGCCTGACACCATGGAGGTGGGGTCGTCGGTGTTCTGGCGCGCGATGTCGGCGAAGTCCGCGCCGTTTTTGATGCGTTGGTACAGTGTGCGGATCAAGGTCTCGGCTTGCGCGCTGGTACGCACTTCGTTGGGCTTGATGAGGATGTGGCGCACTTTCCATTGATCGATGTTCAAGGCCGAGCCGCCACGGGTTTCGAGCAGTTGTACGATGTGATAGCCACTGCTGCTGGTGAAGGGTTCGCTGGCTTCGCCGCTTTGCAAGGTGGGTACGACATCCGCGAAGATCGAAGGCAGGTTTTCGACTTTGATGAAACCCAAATCGCCGCCGCTCACCGCGATGCCGTTGATCTGGCCCGCGGCGGCGATTTGGTGGATGTCGGCGCCGTTTTGCAGTTCCTGGTGGATGCGTTGCACCAGAGCGCTCTGCTGGGGCGACGGCGCACCTTCGACGGGAATCAGGATATGCGCCAGGTGATATTCGGGCGCCACCGCTTGCGAGCCCGCTTCGGAGCGCAGGTAGTTTTCCACTTCCTGGCGGGTGATTTCGATGCGGCGGTTGACCGCGCCGCTCTGAAAGCGGCCAATCATGATCTCTTTGCGCAGCGCATCGCGGGTGGGCTGGTAAAGGCCCTGCGCCTGCAAGATCTGCACGAATTGTTCAAAGCTCAGGTTGTTCTGCTGCGCGATGGTGTCGAGCGCCTGATTGAGATCGTTGTCGTCCACGCGCACGCCTGCGCGCTGCGCCATTTGCAGTTGCAAATGTTCCAGAATGATCTGATCCAGCACCTGCTTGCGCAGCACGTTTTCCGGCGGCAACTGCCCGGCGGCTTGCGGGTTGGCGGCAATCTGCTGCTGTATCTGAACCCAGCGCTGATCGAATTCGCTCTTGAGCACCACGTCGTCATCGACGATGGCGACCACTTTGTCGATTTCCGCAGGAGCGGCGTGTGCCAGAGTGGCGCCGAGCGCAAGCAAGGCCACGGCAGCGGCGCGCATCACATTATTGAACGTGCGTTTATTGAACATAAATTTACTGAGCATACATTTGCTGAGCATATATTTACTGAACATGTTTTTATTGAACATGTGCTTATTGAACACGTGCTTATTGAACATAGTCACGATCGCGGTAACCGGTGATGCCGTTGTTGAGAATGCCATTGACGTTTCCTCCCAGGACGCTGCCCAAGCCCTTGAGTTCAAATTGCACGAAGACGCCGCTGTTGTGCCTGTCGACGTTGTAGAGCAACGCATTGTTGTCGATCCATTGCCGCGCGACCAGGCGCACATTCCAGCAGCAGTTGCTGTATTGAACGCCCGCGATGGTTTCGAGGTTGCGCTGATTGCTGATGTCGTAGTTCCAGCGGCCCACCATGCCCCAGCGCTCGTTCACGGGCCAGATGCCGGAGACATCGGTTTGCTTGATGCGGCGGTCGAGCCCGTTGGGCGCGATGGGGTTGGGCAGATCGCGGAAGCGGTAGCCAAAATTCAGGATGTGGTTTATATCACTTTGATATTGAAAAAGAAAATTGCCTACCACCAGCTTTTGGTCATGCGGGTTGTACTCGATATAAGAGCGTGCTTGCCAGGCGGTGCTCAGCTGCATGGAGGCTTCGCTCACCAGTGAGGACGAGCGCTGATCCACCGACACCAAGGATTCGGGGATGTAGTTCGCCGGTACACGATTGAGCGTGACGCGGCGATCCGCGAAATACTGGATTTGGCCCACGCTGGCTCTGGCTTTTTCGTGGCCCGCTTCGTCGTAGAGACGCGAGGTAAGGGCAAGCGTTGCCTGGTTGGCATCGCCGACGCGATCGTGGCCGCTGAAGCGGTCATCGCGGAACAATTGGTTGAAGCTGAACGTGAGATCGCTGGTGTCGAACAGCGGCAACTGGCTTTGGTCCTTATATTGGCTGTAGAGATAGTAAAGACGCGGCTCCAGCGTTTGCTGATAGCCCTTGCCGAAGATCTTGCTGTCGCGCTCGAAGATGAGGCCGCCATCGAGCGAGGCGGTGGGGATGCCGCGGCTGGGGTTGGCGCTGGTGTCAGCGGCTTGGTCTTGCAGGCGCCATTGCGTGTGCTGGTACTTGAGCGTGGGCGTGACGAAAGACCAAGCATTCGACCAGGGCAAGCTGAGGCTGGGTGTCAGGCTGAAACGCTGGCCTGTCACCATGGCGCCTTTATCGATCTGCTCCTGGGTGCCCGCCAGGCCGCGATCGAAGGCCACGTATTCGCTGTCGAGCTTGAACTCCAGGTTGGAACCGAGCAGGTTGGGGCCAAGCAAGTAGTCGCCGTTGAGATTGAGGCGCGGCAGCATACGGTAGGGGGTGTTCTGGGGCAGCACGGAAGGATCGATGATCTGATAACCCTGCGTCGCCGCCTGAAAATTCCAGTGCGGGCTGCGGTAATTCACCCGCGCATCGCGGTACAGGTAGCTCAAGGTGGTGATGTTGAAGCCATTGTTGCCGAAATCCTGAAAGTAGTTTTTGTCGCTCACCGTGCTGTAGTTGATGCTGGCGCTCCAGCGCTCTGCCAGTGCCGCGCGGTAGTTGTAGTCCAGCCACCAGCGGTTGGGCGTGGGCGGGCCTTTGTAACCGGGTGAATCGAGTTGAGTGGGGTCGTAGAGTTGATCGTCGGGCAGGTAGCTGAGTTCCAGCTTCTGCTCCGAGCGCTGGCCGCGGTGACGGCCTTCCACACCGAGCATCGCACCGCGATTGAACTGCACGCGCGGCGTGATCGTGGCGTCGTAGTTCGGCGCCAGGTTGAGGTAGTACGGCGCGGCGATGTCGAAACCGCCGCGGCGCGTGGTGCCGATCAGCGGCGCGAGAAAACCGGTGGCGCGTTCGTCGTTGATGGGAAAGCTCAGCCACGGCAAGTACAGCGCCGGAATGCCGCCCACGCGCAGAGTCACGTTGCGCGCGGTGCCGCGGCCCTGGTCCCGGTTGAGCGTGATGCGGGATCCGGCGATTACCCAACTGTTGTCGCCCGGTTCGCAGCGGGTGAAAACACCGTTGTCGATGGTGATGATGCCGTCGGCATCGGTATACACGATGATGTCCGCGCTGCCGCGCGCGCTGACGCCATGCAGCACGTAGGAGGCGCCGGCAATTTCGCTGCGGCCCTGGCCGCGATCCACGGAGGCTTGGTTGCCGGTGAGCAGAATGCCCGGTTGGCGGATGCGGATGCGTTCTTCGAGCGAAAATATCTGGCTGTTGCGGTCGTAGCGGCCACGGTCGGCCTCGAGCACGGCGCTCTGCTGCATCACCAGGAGGTCTTGGTAGACATCGACCACGCCATCGTCGCCAGCGCCGATGCCAGTGCCGCGCAGCAAGATGGCGCCGGGTTCCAGCGTCTCGGCTTCAGGGAACGTGGGCGCGATGTAAAGGCCGCAGCAGACGGGGCTGAGCGTGGCGCGCTGCGCCTCGGTGAGGCGTTCGAGCGGCACCCAATCCAGAACGCTGGCGTCTTCGCTGGCTTGCGCTAAAGCCGCAGGCAAGCCGCCACTCAGCATGGCCGCCACCCAGGCGCCCGCCCAGGCTTCAGCGCGCAGGCGCGTCACGACAGGGGATGATCGGAGACTTCTCAAGGCTAGAGGGTTAAAGCTGACGGGCTGGCGTAATGAAGTCCGTGCAGTGTATGGTTTATCCCTCACCAGAACAAGGGAACCGCCGTTTTGCCCGCTCTTCCTCCCACCTTTCTCCGCCAGCGCGAAGCCGCGTTGCAAGCCTGGTTTGCTCAGCAATGTTTACGCCCTGCTTTTCTCCTCTCCTCGCCAGCGGAGGCAGGGGCAAAGGAAGCGGCAGGGCAACTCCCCGCGCTGATCCCCGTCAGCGGCGACGCCAGCTTTCGCCGTTATTTTCGCGTCATGTTGCAGCCGGGCGACACTTGCATGTTGGTGGACGCCCCGCCGCCGCACGAAGATTGCCGCGCCTTTGTGAACGTGGCGGCCATGTTGCGTGCGGGCGGCGTCAACGTGCCGGCGCTGCTCGCCTGCGATCTCGACGCAGGCTTCATGTGCCTGAGCGATTTCGGTGACGAACTCCTATGGCACCCGCTCGAGGCCGCGCGCCGCGCTGCCGACGCCGCCTCGGCCACCGCTCTGTATCAAGCCGCGTTTGCGGAACTCTTGAAAATTCAGGCGACAGACGCCGCGGCGTTGCCACCTTATGACGCTGCGCTGCTGCACCGCGAAATGCAGCTTTTCATCGAGTGGTTCTGCCTGGGCCTGTTACAGCTCGATTTGAGCCACGGCGAACTGGCGCTGATCGAGCGCGTGTTTGCGCAGTTGAGTGCGCGCGCGCTGGCGCAGCCGCAGGTGTTCGTGCACCGCGACTATCATTCGCGCAACCTGCTGTATCGCGGGCAGGACGCGCTGGGGGTTATCGACTTTCAAGACGCGGTGTGTGGCCCGCTTACTTACGATCTGGTATCGCTGCTGCGCGATTGCTACATCGAATGGCCGCGTGCGCAGGTGGAACGTTGGGTTGCTAATTATGCACAGGCGGCACGCAAGGCGGGCTTGGCGGTGCCGGGCGCGGCCGTGTTGCAGCAGGATTTCGACTGGATGGGAATGCAGCGCCATCTCAAGGTGCTCGGCATCTTCGCGCGGCTCTGGCTGCGCGATGGCAAGCGCGGCTACTTGCAAGATCTGCCGCTGACGTTGCGCTATCTCACCAGCGTGGCGCGCGATTATGCACAGTTTACGGATTTCACACACTGGCTTGCCGCGCGCGTCGAACCGGCTTTGCCGCGTGTATTGCAAGCGCTCGGCGTGAGCCAGGCGGCCTGACAATGAAAGTGATGCTACTCGCGGCAGGCAAGGGCACGCGGATGCGCGAGTTGACACAGGTGACACCCAAGCCGCTCTTGCGCGCGGGCGGCCATGCGCTGATCGAACATCAGATTTTCAAGTTACGTGCGGCGGGCTTTTGCGATCTCGTCATCAATCACGCCTGGCTCGGCGCACAGTTGGAAGCGGCGCTCGGCGATGGCGCCGCCTATGGTGTGCGCATCGCCTGGTCGCGCGAGGGCGAGCCGCTGGAAACTGCGGGCGGCATCGCGCGCGCGCTGCCACTGTTGGGCCACGCGCCTTTCCTGGTGGTGAACGCAGATATCTGGACCGACTTCGATTTTTCGCTCCTCAATGGCGCACTCGGCGCGCTGGATCACGCTCATCTGGTGCTGGTGAACAATCCGCCGCAGCATCCTGGTGGCGATTTCGGTTTGAGCGTGCAAGGGCGTTTGACCTTGCGCCCGACCGCGCCCGCGCCAGCCTACACCTATAGCGGCATCGGCGTGTTCCGCCCGGCACTCTTCACCGACCTGCCGCGCGCCACTTATCCGCTGCTGCCGATTTTGGAACAATGTATAAAAATTGGCAGCGCCAGCGCACGCTTGCACCACGGCGAGTGGCAGGACATCGGCACGCCCGAGCGGCTGGCGGCGCTCGATGCGCGCTTGAGCGAGCGTGATGAGCGCGGATGATTTACGCTTGGCAACTTTCAACGCCTTGACGCATTGCCCTACCCAGGAACCTGCGTTATAAATTCCCCTCCTGTGGAGGGGTGCCCGCAGGGCGGGGTGGTACTGTCGTAGGCAGATGAGGCGGCATAAGATAAATTTCCCCTCCTTGACCACCCCGTCCGCCTACGGCGTCCACCCCTCCACAGGAGGGGAATTGTCCTACCCAGGAACCTGTGTTCCGGGGCGCAAGTCGGCAGCGCGCGCTGCATGGAGATCTTCCCCAGCCCCTCTCCCACAAGGGCGAGAGGGAAGTTTGTACTTCTCATTTCTCTTAGGACCACCCCCCGCATGAGCCGACGTTCCAGACGCAGAAAACCCGGACATCTCTTTCACACCGCCGCCGAGGATCGCCAATACGCGCGGCGCGAAGTCAGGACGCTCGATGCCTCGCCACAGCTGCAATCGCCCGCCTATCGCCTGGCCTTTGATGATGAAGACTTTCTCACGCGCGAGGAATTGCGTGGCGTGCGTCTGATGCTGGAACTCAACAAACCCGAACTGGAACAGCAGGCGGCGGGCATTGCGCACACGGTGGTGCTGTTCGGCAGCGCGCGCACGCCCTCGCCGGAACAATTGGTGTCGCATGAAGCGCATCTGGCGCAGGTGGAGCGCGAGCGTGCGGGCAGCATCGAAGCGATGGCGCTGCGGCAGCGCGTGAAAACGCTGCGGCAGCAGAATTATTACTACAACGAAGCGCGCAAATTGGCGCGATTGGTCACTGAGCGTTCTCGCTGCGAGGGTTGCCCGGATCTTACCATTGTCACCGGTGGCGGCCCCGGCATCATGGAAGCGGCCAATCGCGGCGCGGCGGAAGCCGGCGGCGAATCGATCGGCCTCAACATCGTGCTGCCGCACGAGCAAACGCCGAATGCCTACATCACGCCGCGTTTTTGTTTTCAGTTTCATTATTTCGCCATTCGTAAAATGCACTTCCTGCTGCGCGCCCGCGCCTTGGTGGCGTTCCCAGGCGGTTTCGGCACGCTGGACGAACTGTTTGAAACCCTGACGCTGGTGCAAACCGGCAAGATCGAACCCATACCGGTTCTGATCTTCGGCAAGGAGTTCTGGGAGCATGTGATCAACTTCAACTATCTGGCGGAACAAGGCGTCATCAGCGCCAATGATCTTGATCTCTTCCGCTACGTTGAAACCGCGGAACAGGCGTGGGAGTTGATTCGGGAAAGTTTGCAGGACGAGCGGGAGTGAAGCGTATGTTAGCTATAGGTGAATAGGCCGCCGCAGTATTTTTTTATGGTATAAATATTCTAAAAAGATACCTTGCGCCCCTTGCCGCCGGCTTGCGCTACCACCTTGGAAAGCTCCAGCAATTGCCCCGCCAGCGGGCTGGTTTTGCGCCATACCATGCCGATGGTGCGTGAAGGCTGCGGATGTTTCAGGCGCACAGCCGAAACCGGCGCCGACTGGGTTTCCACCGCCGCCGCCATTTCCGGGATCAGGGTGAGGCCGATGCCGGCGCCAACCATTTGCACCAACGTGGATAGCGAATTCGCATCGAGCGAATCTTGCCGCGGCGAGCGCATGTTGCAGAACGCCAAGGCTTGCTCGCGGAAGCAATGCCCTTCTTCCAGGAGCAGCAGTTTCATGTCGCGCAGCATCTTTTTGCTGGGGACGGGCTGGTGCTGGTCCGCGGCGGGCCGCACCAGCAGAAATGTCTCATCGAACAAGGGAACTTCCGTCAGCGTGGGTTCTGAGACCGGCAGTGCCAGAATCGCCGCATCGAGCCGCCCTTCGCCCAGCTCCTCGATCAGTTTCGAGGTTAGCGTTTCGCGCACGCGCAGGTCGATCTCAGGATAAGCGCGGGTAAAGCGCTTGATGAGCTTGGGCAAGAGATAGGGCGCAATGGTGGGAATCATGCCGATACGCAGCACGCCGGTGAGCGGGCCTTGCGCGGCGCGCGCGATGTCGCCCAATTCATCGACCGCACGCAGAATATCGCGGACGCGCCGCACCAGTTCTTCTCCAAGCCGGGTCAGGGTTATTTGACGCGCGTTTCTTTCCAGTAGCGGGCCGCCCAACACTTCTTCCATCTCTTTGATCTGCATCGACAAGGCGGGCTGCGAGACCGCGCAGGCGTCCGCCGCGCGGCCAAAATGGCCGTAAGACGCCAAGGCATGGAAGTAGCGCAATTGGCGCAGCGTGAGATTGATCATCAGAATTTCCTATCAAAGCGATCATTAAATATGATTTTATCTAATGATGCGGCTTATGTAACTTGCGCTTTGCACCGGCATCAGGTGTAACCAGATGAACACAGGAGACCGTTATGAGTGACACGCCCAAGTGCCCGTTCGCGGGTAAACAACAAGCGCCAGCCAACCGTGATTGGTGGCCTAGCCAGATCGACTTGCAAGTATTGCACCAGCACTCCGCGCTATCGAATCCGCTGGGCGCGGCGTTCGATTATGCCAAGGAATTCGCCAAGCTCGATTTGGACGCTTTGGTCAAGGATCTGCACGCCTTGATGACGACTTCGCAAGCATGGTGGCCGGCCGACTTCGGCCACTATGGCCCTTTGTTCATCCGCATGGCGTGGCACAGCGCCGGCACCTACCGCAGTGCCGATGGCCGCGGCGGCGCCGGGGCTGGCCAACAGCGTTTCGCGCCGCTCAATTCTTGGCCGGATAACGTCAACCTCGACAAAGCGCGCCGCTTGCTGTGGCCGATCAAACAGAAATATGGCCGCCGCCTCTCTTGGGCCGATCTCATGATTTTGGCGGGCAATGTCGCGTTGGAGTCGATGGGCTTCAAAACTTTCGGTTTTGGCGGTGGCCGCCCAGACACCTGGGAACCGGCGACGGATATCTACTGGGGCCCGGAAGGCACATGGCT
>JAIRJU010000141.1 GCA_031260485.1 Pseudomonadales bacterium
CGGTATTGGGCCAGCACCAAGAAGTAATGGCCAGCCTGCTGCAGGCCGGCGCGGATGCCAATGCCGCGGATCGCTATGGCACCACGCCTTTGTCGCTTGCCGCGCTCAATGGCGATGCGGTGGCGGTGGCGGCGCTCTTGCAGGCAGGCGCGAATCCCAACGTGCTGGACGCCGCGCAAGAATCGGTGTTGATGACCGCCGCGCGCACGGGCGAGGTGGCGGTGGTGGATCTGCTAGTGGCACACGGCGCGCTGGTGGGTTATGTGGAGCCCACTTATGGCTTGTCGGCGCTGCTGCTGGCGGCGCTGGAGAATCACCCCGAGGTGGTGGCGCAGTTGGCGCGCGTTGGTGGGCGTGTCAATCAGCGCACGCGCACTGGCCCCGCGCAGCCGTTCATCGTGCCTTGCAAAGGCGGCTGCGGCTCGGAAGGCATCGGCATCAACCGCGGCGGCGTTCCCGATCGCGGTGAACGCCCGGAAGTCGATGGCGGCATGAGCCCGCTGCTGTACGCGGCGCGCGACGGCAACCTGGGCGTGGCGCAAGCCCTGCTGGCGGCGGGCGCTGATCTGGAACAAACGGACGCCAATGCCATCACGCCGCTCTTGATGGCGGCGCTCAATGGTCAGGTGGCGCTGGCGCAACTCTTGCTCGATTACGGCGCAGCGGTGAATGCGGCGGATTTTTATGGCCGCACGCCGCTGTGGGCCGCTGTGGAATACCGCAATCTCGATATGAACAACCGCGACGATCCGAATCCCCTCAACAATGGTGTGGCGCGCGAGACCTTGCTGCCCTTGATCGAACGCTTGCTGGCCGCTGGCGCCGCGGTTGATGCCCGCAGCCGCGAATATCCGCCATCGCGGCGCTGGATTCATGCACGCAACGACATCACCTGGGTAGACATGACCGGCCAGACCGCCTTCGTACTGGCCGCCTTTTCGGGTGACATAGAGGTGATGCGCTTACTGCTGGCGCACGGCGCAGATCCGTTCATTACCACTTATGAAGGCACCTCCGCCTTGATGGCGGCGGCGGGTATCAACTGGCGGGAAACGCAAAGTTATACGGTAGCACCCGCCGCGCTGTTTGATGCCGTTACGCTGTGCCTTGATTTGGGGCTGGACGTGAACGCCAGTAATTCCATGGGGCTTACCGCGCTCCTGGGCGCTGTCAACCGCGGCTCCAACGACATCATCGAATTGCTGGTGCGCCATGGCGCGCGGTTCGACATCCAGGATGCCGAAGGCCGCACGCCGATGCAGTGGGCGCAGGGCGTCTTCCTGGGCGATCTGGGCGCACAGCCAAAACCGCAAACGATCATGCTGCTGCAACAACTGGGTGCCCAATGAGACGATGCGATGCAACCTAAGCTACTTACACAACTTTACCTACGTACACAACTTTTCGTTCCAATTGGCTTGCTGCTGAGTGCGATGACGCTGCAAGGCGCAGAGCTTGCGCAAGAGCGGGAGGCATTTCTTCAGCGCTATTGCCTGAGCTGCCACAACCTCGATGATTATGCCGGAGGACTGGCCTTTGATCTCATCGAGGCCGCGACCGTGCGCGGCCACGAAGCGGTCTGGGAAAAAGTGCTGACAAAAGCCGGTGTCGGCATGATGCCGCCGCCAGGAGCGCGGCAGCCGCCGCCTGCCGAACTGGCGCCGTTTTTGGCGGCGCTCGAGCAGGCGCTGGCGGGGGAGGCGCAACTCGCGCCGAATCCCGGCGTGCCCGCCTTGCACCGGCTCAATGCCCGCGAATACCAAAATGCGATACGTGACCTGCTGGACCTGCCTATCGTAGCGCGGGATTGGTTGCCTGCCGATGATGCCATCGAAGGCTTCGACAATATCGCCGCCGGCCTCGTGGTATCGCCCGCGCTGATCCAAGCCTACATTGCCGCCGCCGGCAAGATCAGCCGCCTGGCCGTGGGCGACGCCTCGCTGGCCTCCAGCACTGTCACTTATCAGGCCACCGATCCGGTGCAGTCCACTCGCCTCGATGGCCTGCCCTTGGGAACGCGCGGCGGCCTCGCCGTTGCCCACGTGTTTCCCTTGGATGGCGACTACACGATCAGTGTGAGCCGCAGCACTCCGGCCTCGTTCATGCGCACGCCGGTAGGGCTCAAAGACGAAATCGAAATTCTGCTTGACGGCAAACGCGTGCAGGTATTCCCCGCCGCGCAGGCGGGCAGCATCAGCGTGCCGGTGAGCGCGGGCGCGCATACGCTGGCCGCTGCCTTCATCCGCCGGCAGCAGGGCTATGGCGTCGATGGCACGTATGCGGGTTTTTTCAGCAACACCCGCATCACCTCACTCAGCATCAGTGGCCCTCTGCGCGCCACGGGCCCTGGCGATACCGCCAGCCGCCGCCGTATTTTCACTTGCCAGCCCCGCGAACGTGCACAAGAAACGGCCTGTGCGCGCGAGATTGCAGAGCGCCTGGCGCTGCGCGCGTACCGGCGGCCCATCGACAGCGAGTCGCTCGAGGTGCTGATGCAGTTTTTCGCCAAAGGCCAAAGTGTGAATTTCGATACGGGCATTCAATATGTGCTGGCCCGTATACTTGTCGATCCAAAATTCATTTACCGTTTTGAAGAAGAGCCAGATGCTGTGCCGCCAGGGGCGGTGTTTCGCCTCGATGATTACGCGCTGGCCTCGCGCTTGTCCTTCTTTTTATGGAGCAGCATTCCCGATGAGGAGTTGCTGGCGCTGGCGGCAGCAGGGCGCTTGTCGCAGCCAGAGGTGTTACGCGAGCAGGTTGCGCGCCTCTTGCAGGATCCCAAGGCGGCGGCCTTGGTCGACAATTTTGCCGCGCAATGGCTGTCGCTACAGCTTTTAGACAACGCCACGCCGGTGGCGCCGGAGTTTGATGAAGGCTTGCGCCAGGCGCTGCGCAAGGAAACCGAGTTGCTGCTTGCCTCGGTGTTTCGCGGCGAAAACAGCGTGGTTGATCTTCTGGACGCGGATTACACCTTCGTCAATGAACGGCTCGCCCGCCACTACGGCATCGACAAGGTGCGCGGCGATCACTTTCGCCGCATCGCCTTGCCGGATGCCGCGCGCAGAGGGCTGTTGGGGCAGGCGGCGATTCTTACCGCCACGTCCGCGCCCACGCGCAGCTCGCCAGTGCAACGCGGCGTGTGGGTACTGCGCACCTTGCTGGGCGCGCCGCCGCCCGATCCGCCGCCAGGGGTTGAAGCCAATCTCGATGTTTCGGTGCCGCCGGGTGGCGCCTTGCTGTCGGGGCGTCAGCGTTTGCAAGCGCATCGCAGCAATGCTGGCTGCGCCGCTTGTCACGGCATCATCGATCCCATCGGTTTTGCGCTGGAAAACTTCGACATGATCGGCAGATGGCGCGATACGGATGCGGGCGCCGCGGTGGATACTTCCGCGCAATTGTGGGACGGCACCGCCTTATCCGGCGCCGCGCAATTGCGCGAGGCGCTGCTCAGCCGCAAGGTATTGTTCGTGCAAGCCCTCACTCAAAAATTGCTGACCTATGCGCTGGGCCGCGTGCTGACGTATAGCGACATGCCCAGCGTCAGAAATATCGTCAAGGGCGCGGCGGCAACGGATTACCGCTTCGCGGACCTGGTGCAGGGCATTGTCATGAGCGCGGCATTTCAACAGCGCGTCAAGGATGCGAACCCACAACCGTTCGTTCCACCACAAGCCATCGTTCCACCACAAACTGCCGTTCCACCACAGGCTACTGCGAGGTAAGGCTATGTTCATCACGCGCAAACATTTGCCGCGTCGCACTCTGCTCAAAGGCGCAGGGGCCGCGCTGGCCCTGCCGCTGCTCGATGCCATGATTCCCGCGCGCACGGCCCTTTCTGCCACGGCAGCGCGCCCCAGAAGCCGCTTCGTTTCTGTGTATGTGCCGCATGGCGCGACGATGGCGCGCTGGACGCCCGCCACGGATGGCAAGAACTTCGCGTTCTCGCCGATCCTTGCGCCGCTGGAGCCTTGGCGGGATTACGTGAACGTGCTTTCCAATTTGACTCATGCCGCGGTGGGCCCGCTGGCAGGCGACGATGCTGGCGGCGCGGAAAACCACAACCGGGCGGTTGCCGCGTTCCTCACCGGCGCGCATCCGCTAAAAGGCGAACGCGCCTACGTGGGGCCTTCGGCGGATCAGTTGGCGGCGCAAGTGATGGGGCAGGACACGCCCTTGCCTTCCATGGAATTGTCGGTGGAGCCTGCGGGCCTCAATTGCGGCGCAGGTTTCAATTGCGCCTACAACAACACTCTGGCCTGGAAATCCGCCACGCTGCCGCTGCCGATGGAAAACAACCCGCAAACCGTGTTTGAAAATCTGTTCGGCGATGGCAGCACGGCGCAAACTCGCGCTCAGCGCCGCGAATTATCAGGCAGCTTGCTGGATTCCTTGCTCGACGCGGTAGAGAAGCTCAATAAAAATCTGTCGTCTGCCGATCGTTCCAGTTTGGACGACTATCTCCAGGAAGTGCGAGAAATCGAACGCCGTTCAGCCTTGCTGAATGCCAAGCTGGCGCAGAACCTGGCCCTGCCGGATGCGCCAGCGGGTGTCGCCGCGGATTTTGCTGCGCGCCTGGATCTCTTGTTCGATTTGCAGGTGCTGGCCTTCAAAACCGATATGACACGCATTGTGACGCTGTTGCTGGCGCGCGAGATCAGTAATGCGGTTTACCCGGCGAGCGGCGTCACGGAAGGTTTTCACATCTGCTCGCATCATTCCCATCTGCAAGAAAACCAACTGAAGTTCGCCGCCATCAACCAGTACCACATCGCGCAACTGGCGCGCTTT
>JAIRJU010000321.1 GCA_031260485.1 Pseudomonadales bacterium
AATCTGGTGCAACGAAGCGCAGGAACGCTACGTGCTGGCGGTGGCGCCCGCGCAGCTCGCGCAGTTCGAGGCGATTTGCGCGCGCGAGCGCTGCCCTTACGCCGTGGTGGGTGAAGCCACCGAAGCACAGCACCTCAGCCTGAGCGATTCGCACTTCAACAACCTGCCGATTGATCTGCCGATGTCGGTGCTGTTTGGCAAGCCGCCGAAAATGCACCGGCAGGCGCGCGCGTTGCCGCGCAAGTTCAAGCCCTTCAACCCCGCGGGCTTGCCCTTGCAAGAAGCGCTCGAGCGCGTGCTGCGCTTGCCAGCCGTGGGCAGCAAGAGCTTTCTCATCACCATCGGCGATCGCTCCATCACCGGCATGGTGGCGCGCGAGCAAATGGTGGGGCCGTGGCAGGTGCCGGTGGCCGACGCCGCGGTCACCACGCAAGCCTTCAACACGTATCGCGGCGAAGCCATGGCCATGGGCGAACGCACGCCGTTGGCCTTGCTCGATGCTCCGGCGTCCGGACGCATGGCGATTGCCGAAGCCATCACCAACATCGCCTGTACCCGTATTGGCAAGCTCGGCGACATTCGTCTCTCCGCCAACTGGATGGCCGCTGCCGGTTATCCTGGCGAGGATTACAAGCTATACGAAACCGTGCGCGCGGTGGGCATGGAACTGTGCCCGGAACTCGGCATCACGATTCCCGTGGGCAAGGATTCGATGTCGATGCGCACGGTGTGGCAGGACGGCGCACAGCGCAAGAGTATGGCGGCGCCGCTGTCGTTGATTATCACCGCGTTTGCGCCCGTGCTGGATGTGCGTAAGACGCTGACGCCGCAGTTGCTGACCGATAAAGGCAACAGCGTGCTGGTGCTACTGGATCTTGGTTTGGGCTCGAATCGCCTTGGCGGCTCCGCACTGGCGCAGGTTTACGGTGAACTTGGCGATGAATGCCCTGACTTGCACAGCGCCAGCGATCTGCGCCGCTTCTTCGATTTCATTCAAGACGCGCTGGAACAGAAACTGCTCCTGGCTTATCACGATCGCTCTGATGGCGGCCTCATCGTCACGCTGCTGGAAATGGCTTTTGCGGGCCATTGCGGCTTTGATTTGCAGTTGGATGCGATCGCGAGCGGGCAGTCGCTGCTCGATGCCTTGTTCGCGGAAGAGCTGGGCGCAGTGGTGCAAGTGTGTGAAACCGATCTGCCGCAGTTGCGCGAGTTGGCCGACGATCATGGCGTAGGAGATTTGTGCTTTACGCTCGGCAAGGTCACCGAGGCGGGAGACATCATGCTGAGTTTCGGCGGCAAGCCGCTGCTGCGCGATTCGCGCCAACGCTTGCAGCGCCTGTGGGCGGAAACCAGTTATCGGATGCAGTCTCTGCGCGATAACGTCGAAGGCGCGCAACAGGAATATGACCTGATCCTCGATGAGGGCAATCCGGGCCTGCACAGCGCGCTCACCTATGATCCGACTGACGACGTGGCCGCACCTTATGTGCGCCGCAGCCAGCGCCCGCGCATCGCGGTGCTGCGCGAACAAGGCGTGAATGGCCAGGTGGAAATGGCAGCGGCTTTCTCCCGCGCCGGTTTCGACGCGGTGGACGTGCACATGAGCGACATCATCAGCGGCGCGCAGACGCTGAGGAACTTCAACGCGCTGGTGGCCTGCGGCGGTTTTTCCTATGGCGACGTGCTGGGCGCGGGCGAAGGCTGGGCCAAGTCGGTGCTGTTCAACGCACGCGCGCGGGCGGAATTCGAGGCATTTTTTCAGCGCACCACCACGCTGGGCGTTGGTGTCTGCAACGGCTGCCAGATGATGTCCAATCTGCATGAATTGATTCCGGGCACCGCGCATTGGCCGCGCTTCGTGCGTAACGCCTCGGAACGTTTCGAGGGGCGCACGGTGCTGGTGAAAATTCCCGAATCACCGTCGGTACTCTTCAGCGGCATGACCGGCTCAGTGTTTCCGATTGTGGTGGCGCATGGCGAAGGCTTGGCGGAATTTAGCGCGGCGCATTCCGCGCAAGCGGCCTATGCGGCGGGCTTGGTCAGTATGCAGTATGTGGACAACTACGATGCAGTGACGCAACACTACCCGGCCAATCCCAATGGCTCGCCGCTCGGCATCGCGGGCCTGTGCAACACCGATGGCCGCTTCACCATCTTGATGCCGCACCCTGAGCGCGTGTTCCGGGCAGTGACCAACAGTTGGCGCAGCGACGCCTGGGGTGAAGACGGCCCCACGCTGCGCCTGTTCCGTAACGCCAGAGTATGGCTGGATTGAGAGACAGGCGGAGCAGGGCGATGGCGCACGCTCGCCAGCCTTTCCCCTCATCTGGTAAGCTGTAGCCGATTTTGTATTGCTTCCCACTGGTTTTTGACTGCTCGACTTTATTCCTATGGCCCACGATTCTGATCATTTGGACGACATCCCAAGCTTGGTACCCGAACGCGACGAACTGGCGTCGCATCGCAACAAACAGCGCCGTGGCAGCGCTTCCGCCGCCGCGCCGCCGATCTACGCGGGCGTAGTGGCAGCGCGTACCAGCGGCTTCGTTTCCTTTGTGTTGACTCTGCTGTTTTTCGGCCTGTGCGGCACTGCTGCTGCGGGGTACTACTTCTACACCAAGGGTCAGCAATCGCAGATGAGCCTGGAGCGCGCGCTCACCCGTATCGAGCAACTCGAAAGCCGTTTGAACTTGGTGGATGAAGCCTCCGTACAGTCGTCCACCGGTCTTTTGGATCGCGTCAATACCAACTTCTCCGAAATCGACAAACTGTGGGCTGCGCGCAATCAGTTGAGAACCGCCGTCGACGGCTTGACCGCCAAGATGGCGGAAGTGGAGAAAACCAGCAAGGCAATGGAAACTGCCATCGGCTCGCAAGCCGCACTGGTCAATGCCAACACCAATCAACTGAAAACCTTGGATCAAAGCATCCAACGTATCGACCGCATCACGCAAAACATCTCCAGCATGGAAAACCTGGGGCCGCAGCTCACCGCGCTCAATACTGACCTCGGCCGCGTGAAAACGGCGATGGAGCAGGTGAAGTCCGATGTGCAAAGCCGCCTCAATGCCTCGGAGCAGGACATCGAATCGATCAACAGATTCCGCCTCCAGGTGAATCAAACCCTGTCCACCATGCAGGAGAACGTCAACCGCCTGCAACAGCGTGTAGGACAGTGAGCAGATAGGACAGGCACACATGCCGGCGGGTAGGCTATAATCCCCGCCCCTTACGCGGACGTGGCGAAATGGCAGACGCGCTGGATTTAGGTTCCAGTACCTTTGGTGTGAGAGTTCAAGTCTCTCCGTCCGCACCAACTCAATGACAAGCCTCCCTTAGCTGTGCCCATCAAACGAGGCTGTTGTATTCGTTGAAGTTTTTGCCAGTGTGCGCTTCTGGTAAAAATAATTTTAAAAAACTGCATTTTTCGCTTGCGAAGGAAATCGAGTTGTATACAATGCGCGCTCTCTTGAGGCGAGGGTCTCGAGGCGGTTCAAAGGCGGTGTTAAAGCCGTATTTTTGAGCAGTTCTTTAACAGGACGATCAAGTAATAGAAGTGGGCGTTTGCCGGGATA
>JAIRJU010000022.1 GCA_031260485.1 Pseudomonadales bacterium
CAATATCTGGAAATCAACAACGCAAACCCAAAGCCATTCAACTGGACCAAGAGCGCGGATGCAATCTTGGCCAGCATTGAACGATTTTGTCTGCGAATTTCTAACTCAGGACACTAGCGCGTTTTTGATCAAATCGTTGACATTATTTCTCCCTCGCCTGCTTGCGGGGTAGGGCTTGGGGAGAGAGCATCAGCCAATCATCACCTTGCGTGGAAACTGCGCGTAATTTTCCCAGCGCGTGGGTTTTTCCGGCATTTCCGCTGGCGTGGCTTGTATCTGGCCCTTGCTGTCGATGGCGCGGGAGACCAGTGTGTGTTCGCCGGGCGTGGCGCCGTTCCAGGTGTAGGTAAAGAGCTTCCAGGAATACTCAGAGGCTTGTGGATCGAGGCTTGCCGTCTGCCAGGGGCCGCCATCGATGCTGATTTCAATGGCGCGCAGCGGCGTACCGTCGGTGAGCGCGAACCCCATGATGGTGTGCGCGGCGCCGTTTTTGGTGACGCGAACGATGGACGACTTGAGACGGATTTTCGTGACCGAGCGTTCTTCCCAGCGCTCTTCGCCGCCGATGTCCACCTTGCTGAGCGTCACGTAATCGCGGCCCATGAAGCGGCCCATGAAGCGGCGATCCTGTACATGAATTTGCGCCAGCCATTTGACGTTGGCGACGCCATACCAGCCAGGCACGATCAGGCGCAGCGGCGCGCCGTGGTACTGCGGCAGCGCTTCGCCGTTCATTTCCCAGGCGAGAATGGCGTTGGCGTTGAGGGCGTCGTTGATGTGCAGGCTGCGTCCGAAGGACTGTTCCACGTTTTTGTCACGGATAGTTTCCATGCCTTTGTCGTTGCCGTAGAACACCACTTCGATGCCTTCAGGGCGCAGGCCGGCCTCCTGCAAGAGATCGCGCAGCGAACAGCCCACCCAGCGCGCATTGCCGATCAAGCCCTGGAACATGCGTTCACCATTGCCGCCGCATTCAAACCCGGCGATGAGTTCGACATGAGGCCGCGCCTTGAGTTGGTCGAGCGTGAATTCGAGCGGTTTGTCGACGAGGCCCGTGAGCTTGAGTTTGTAGGCGGCGGGATCGAGTTCGGGCTGGTTGTAATGTTGGATGATGTAGAAATCCGCATTGGGCGTGTAGAAGCTGTTGATGCCGCGGGTGTCGAGGAAGTGGGTGGCGCCGGGTGTGACCGGCGGCGCGAGGAAGCCGGGCGGCATGTCGGTAAAGGGCACCAGTTCTTCCTCGGCGCCGAGCGCCAAGTGTGACCAAAAGGGCAGGCCACCGAGCGCGGCGGCGCCGAATAGGCCCGCGCGCAGCACCTCACGGCGTGGCAGATCGGGCGGAGTGGCGTGAAGCGCGGGGGCGTGTTGGGTCTGGTGCTGTTTAGTGTTGTTTTGAGCGGTCATGGGGCTTCCTCAAATGATGGGGTGTGCTCGGATGATGGGCGCGTGAGACGCGAGGGTGATTATTCTCCTGGGTTTTTGTTGGCGTCAAATCGGCGTCGCGCTGTACCTTGGCGCGGAATCGGAGAACAATGCCGCGATTCCTTCACGACGAGGCCAAGGCCATGCTGTTTTCCCCCGCGCCGCCCCCTGGCATTCAGCGCGCGGCGCTGCCGCCGGGTTTCGTCTATGCGCAGGAGTGGGTGCCGGCGCTGTGCGTGGATTTGGTGTATTGCGGCAGCCACAACTTCATCGGTGCGCCCATCGCCGGTTACGCAGCGGAACGCTTGATCCTGACGCGCGAAGCGGCGCTGGCCTTGGGCGAGATACAAGCAGAGCTTGAGTCTTGCGGCCTCGCGCTGAAAGTGTTCGACGGCTATCGCCCGCAGCGCGCGGTGGATCATTTCATCGCCTGGGCGCAGGATCCCGATGATCTGCGGATGCGCGATAAATACTACCCGCGCCTCGACAAGGCACGGCTGTTTGCCGAGGGGTATCTGGTGACACGTTCGAGCCATTCGCGCGGCAGCACGGTGGATGTGAGCCTCGTGGATGACAATGGCGCGGAACTCGACATGGGCACCTGCTTCGATTTTTTCGATCCGCGCTCGTGGCCGCAGAGCCGCGCGGTTGGTGCGCCGCAGCGCGCGCACCGGCTCTTGCTGCGCAGCGTGATGCAGCGGCATGGCTTCGTCGGCGTGGCGGAAGAGTGGTGGCACTTTACCTTGCGTGAGGAGCCTTTCCCGGCGACGTATTTTGATTTCGTGATCGCTTGAATAGTGTCGTCACCAATTAAATAGTGTCGCCATGAATAGCGGTGGAGCTTAGCGCGCAGGCGCCTGCCCGCTCAGATACGCCGCCACGCTGGGCCCCAGCGCGCTCAGGTTGTAGCCGCCTTCGAGCACCGATAAGAGGCGGCCCTGGCAATGCTGTTGCGCGATGGCGCGTAGCGTGGCGCCCAGCCAGGCATAGGTGCTTTCGTCAAGGCAGAGGCCGCCGAGGGGGTCGTCACGATGCGCATCGAAGCCGGCGGATACCAGCAGCAATTGTGGGCGGAAGGCGTCGAGCACGGGCAGTACTTCCGCGGTAAAGCGTGCGCGGTAGCTGGCATCGGTGGTGCCCGCGGGCAGCGGCAGGTTGAAGATATTGCCGGGGCGGTTCTCGTGCGCAAGGCCAGTGCCGGGGTAGTGCGGGCTTTGATGCGTCGATACGTACAGCAAGCCGTTCTTGCCGCTCAGGCAATCCTGGGTGCCGTTGCCGTGGTGCACGTCGAAATCCACTACCGCCACGCGCTGCACGCCTTTGCGCTGCGCCTGAAAAGCGGCGATCGCCACGGGGTTGAATACACAAAAACCCATCGCGCGCGTCGGCGTGGCGTGATGCCCAGGAGGGCGGGTGAGGCAGAACACTTCGGTGGCGAGGCCGCTGACGAGATCGTTCACGCCTTCGCAAGCAGCGCCCACCGCACGCAAGGCGGCGTCCAGCGTGCTGTCCGAGAGGATGGTGTCGGGGTCGAGCGCGCGGCGGCTGCCGTCCAGCACGTTGGAATCCAGATCCAGCACCACGTCGAGGTGCTCCTGCGTGTGTGCCAGCAGCACCTGCGCTTCGCTACCGCGCGGCGCTTGCAGCCAGCGTAGCTGTGGCCGCAGCGCGGGAGCTTGCAGCGCGTCGATGATGCTGTGCAGGCGTCCAGGATTTTCGGGGTGCTTGGGCCCAGGATCGTGTTGCAGGCAGGAATCGTGAGAATAGATCAGTATCATTGACGTGAATCCTTTCGGCGAAACCGCCGATAGTGCGCGAGTTGGTTATCGCCTTCAATCGCAAGGAATAAGGGCGCAGGAGAGGGGGGGTGTCTATAGGCCACGAAGTGTACCGCGCCGCGCCCGATGTGGCCTTGGGGTACGTCAAGAAAGGCGCGGTATTTTTAGTGCAGCGCCAGGAATTTTTGCACCGCGCGCAGATAGAGCGATGGCTCCAGCGCCTGTACCCGCGCACGCAGCGTATCGAGCGTATCGCCGGGCAGCACGGGGACTTGCTCCTGCAACAGGATGGGGCCGGCATCGAAGATCTCGTTCACCACATGCACCGTGGCGCCGCTGTGCGCATCGCCCGCCGCCAGCACC
>JAIRJU010000044.1 GCA_031260485.1 Pseudomonadales bacterium
CGCGCCTCGATCGCCATCGACGTGGCGCAGCCCGCGCTGAGCCGGCAGGTGCGGCAGCTTGAAGTCGAACTGCGGCAGAACCTGCTCACGCGCAACGGCCGCGGCGTCACGCTCACCGATGCGGGGCGGATGCTGCTCGAACATGGCCGCGGCATCCTGCATCAGGTCGAGCGCGCCAAGGAAGACCTCGGCCTGCTGCGCGGCGCGCTGGCCGGCCGCGTGGCGCTGGGGCTGCCGCCGAGCATCGCCAAGCGCGTCGCGGTGCCGATCATCCAGGCGTTCCGCGCGCAGTTGCCCGATGCGCGGCTGTCCATCACCGAAGGGCTGTCGAGCGCGATGTACCAGGCCGTGATCGGCGGGCGCATCGACCTGGCGCTGATCTACGACCCCGCGCCGGCCGGCGAGATCGCCAGTGAGGTGCTGCTCGAAGAAGACCTGTTCCTCGTCGGCCCGGCGAATGCCAGCGCGGTGGCCAGCGCCGCCGCGGTGCCGCTGCGCGAGGTGGCCCGGCTGCCGCTGGTGATCCCGACCCAGCCCAACGCGATCCGCATGCTGGTGGAAACCGAGATGGCCGGCATCGGCTGCCGCCCCTTGATTGCCACCGAGATCGACGGCGTGGCCGCGATCCTCGACCTCGTGATCGAAGGGCTGGGCTACGCCGTGCTGTCGCGCAACGCGGTACGCACGGCGCCGCGGCCCGAGGCGCTGGCGATCCGCCGCATCGTCCAGCCGCCGCTGCGCAGCCGCCTCGCGCTCGTGGTCTGCACGCGGCGCCCGGCCACGCTGACGCAACAGGCCGTGAGCACGCTGGTGCGCGAGATCGTGGAGCGGACGATGCGCGTCAGTTCCTGAACGGCATCGGGTTCATTGCCCAGGTTAATCGGCGGCGAAGCCGTCCGGATTGAATCGCATATCAGCTTTCCACCGCGCTGTCGCGCGACCCACGACGCATGAAACTGGCGCAGCGGCACACGCCAGGGCACCCGCGGAACTGGCTTTGCCAGGCCGCTGGGCGCCCCCCCTCCCGCCGAAGGCGAGAGAGGGGGAGCCGCGTCAGCGGCATGGGGGTTGTTTCACTTCAGGCGAAATGGTAGCTATGCCTTGTGAAATGTAGACGACAGAACTTTCCATACACCCGAAACTTGGAGAAGTTGGTAGGATTGGTTCCACTGGCGAATTTGCGACCCATCATCACGCAACAAATGCCAAGTGAAGGTTATAAGTGCGCTTTGCTCGCCTACGGGTACGGCTGATAAATCACTGATACCGAAACGCGAGTAACCTTCTGCCCGCCAAGTTGACCAGACATACTTAAAAAAATCAGCGACCGCGCTGCGGTTGGAAAGAACAGCTACGCTACCGTCCGCACGAACGCTGAATGCGGGTTCATGGTAGTGTGATGAAAATGCAAACCAGTCAGCGCAATCGAAATCTTGAGCATAACGATCAAAGAATGCCTGGGCTTGGCTGACAAGAGCTGATGCAAGGGTATTCATAGCAGATTGCGATCAAATGTAAATTGCAAGGCACGTTTAATACCCAGGTTAATCGGCGGTGAAGCCGTCCGCCTTGAGCCGCATATTAAGCATACTATTCTGTAACACAATTCTCCAGCCATTGAACCGATGGATGATAAATTGGCGAGAACGATTTAATGGCACTGTCCACTAACCGCAACCCTGTATTTCCATTGGTGAGAAGAACAATCCCTGAATTGAGATTTTTGCTACCCATGACAAATGCTCGAATTCCATTCATCTTTCCCCATTGAAAAAACGTGCTACAGCCAGGCTCAAGCCCCCAGCCCAACCCCCAAGCGATCTCTTTACTTATTATGGCTGATGCATCTTGAAGCTGAGATGAGGACTCCTTCGGAGCGTTTACAGCCGGTCTTAGCCATTCGTCATAGGTTTTTGGTTTTAATCTTATGCCTTGCAGTACAGCAGCTACAAAACGGCCATAATCGGCAGCCGTTGTTTGCAACGAGTACGATGCGTTTGGTTGAAGTGGTCGATGTTTTTCTAGCCGTTCACCATTTTCATGCGGGGTTGCTATATTTTTTTCAAACCGGTCATTCCAAATCAGACTGGATTGTGTCATGCAAAGTGGTTCAAATACCATTCGGCGTATTGTGCTTTCCAAAGATTCATTGATCAAAACTTCGAGTGCTTTTTGCAAAAACATGAAACCGATGCTTGAATAACTGTATCGAGTCCCAGGTTCGAAGTAGACTTGAATTGATTCATTTTCCTTGAGATTTGGTAGTCCAGAGGTGTGAGTAAGAATATGCCGGACGGTTATTTTTGAGAATAATGGATTGTTTGAGATTATTGATGTTGTGAAATTTGAAAGTGGCACATCCAAATCCAAAATACCCTGATCCACCAATTGAAGCACGGCATATGAAATTATTGGTTTGGTTAAGGATGCTGCATCAAACACAGTCCGATCAGTAATGGGTTGTCTTGTGGCAATATCTCTCGTTCCAATGTTCACTATCGAGATTTGTCCATCGCTAATATAGGCGATAGCCGCCCCCGGACACTGTGCGGCCTCCCAGGCCAAAGAAATAGATTCACTTAAACTCACTGGATGTTTCCTGATAAAGCCTAATACTGCTTCGCAATCCCCGCCTGACGGATCACCTCCGACCAGCGCCGGATCTCGTCGCCCAGCAGCTTGCCCAACTGCTGCGGCGTGCTGCCCGCCGCGTCGACGCCGATGGCGTGCAGGCGCTCCCTGACCTCGGGCGAGGCCAGGGCCTGAATGGTTTCCCGGTGGAGCCGCGCGATGACTTCGGGTGGCGTGCGGGCCGGCGCGGCGAGCGCGTTCCACGACGTCACGTTGAAGCCCGGCAGGCCGCTTTCGGCGATCGTCGGCGTCGCGGGCAGCGCGAACGAGCGCCGCTCGCCCAGCGTGGCGAGCGCGCGCAGCGCCTGGCCGTTGATCTGGCCCAGGATCGGCGCCAGGATTTCGACCCCGGCGTCGATCTGCCCGCCGCGCAGCGCGGTGATCATGGCCGGCGAGCCGTTGAACGGCACCACCTGCGCTTCGATGCCGGCGCTGCGCTTGAGCAACTCGGCCGCCAGATGCGGCGAACTGCCGACGTTGATGCTGCCGATGTTGAGCTTGCCGGGGTTGGCATTGGCGTGGGCGAGCAGGTCGGCCATCGACTTGAATTTTGAATCCGCCGCCGTGACGAGCGCCAGATCGAAGGTGCCCAGCGTTGAGACCGGCGCGAAGTCGCGCACGGTGTCAAAAGGCAGGCGCTCGAACAGGCCCGCGCTGACCGCGTTGGCGTTGGACATCAGCAGCAGCGTCAGGCCATCGGGCGCCGCCTTGGCCACGCCGTCGGCCGCCACCACGCCGCCCGCG
>JAIRJU010000064.1 GCA_031260485.1 Pseudomonadales bacterium
CTGGAAGAGGCCGTGGTGGATTTCGCCAAGGACAGCATGGGCGGGCAATTGACGATCCGCGCGCCGAATTCGCGCCTTCCCCGAATCGGCCCCGATAGCTCGCTGGCCGATCGCATCAACTATGTGCTGTACAACGACATCAATCCGGGCCTGGCGCAGCACGGCGGCAACATTTCATTGGAGCAAGTGACCGAGGACAAGGTGGCGGTGCTGCGTTTCGGCGGCGGTTGTCAGGGCTGCGGCCAGGCCGATGTAACCCTGAAGCAAGGCGTGGAAGCGACGCTATTGCGGCAGGTTCCTGAACTGACCGCGGTGCGCGATGTTACCGATCACAGCAATCAAGACAACGCTTACTTCAAATGAGCGCGTGAAATGCTACCTGCGTGGGGCGGGCCTTGGCCCGCCGCGTGGCGTCACTTTGGCGGGGCAAGCCCCGCCCTACAAGGCTGCCGCCCTACAAGGCTGCCGCCCTATGGGGCGCTGGCGTCTGGCTCGATGATGTCGGGCACCAGATAAGGGCGCGCCTCGATCAAGACTCCCAGCACCGGATGATCGAGATAGTGCAATTCGCCCGTGGCCAGATCCTCAACGCCCTGTAATTCCCAAATGCGTGTGATGCCGATTTCAGGTTCAGGGCTTTTCTCAGGCTCAGGATTTTTCTCAAGCTCAAGGCTGTGTGACAACGCATAAAAATCATCCGCTTCCTGTGCAATAGAGACGGAAGTGGGTGAAGGAGAGGGCGAAGGTGAGGGCGAAGGAGAGGGCGAAGGTGAGGAGGGGACGCTGGCCAGCGGCGGCTGAGGCCGCGCCGCTGGCGGTAGGGCAGGCACTTGCCAGTGCGCGGCCTCTTCCGTGCTGCTCACGCCGAATTCGCTGAGCCATAGATTCAACTCCAGATGCGCACGCTCGCCGTTGCGGCTCAGGCGCAGGCTGCCTTCGAGCGCCGAATGTTCTTGTAGCGTTGCGCCGGCCTGTACCACGATGGCAGGGGTTGCGCTGCTGTCGAGCAGCGGCTGGCGCCACACTTCATGCCACAGTAATTGATAATCAGACGATTGTTCCAGATTGCGGTCTATGGTGCCGAAGCGCGCCACGGCGGGGTCGAGCCGCAGGTAGGGATCGCGCGTCAGATCCAGCATCTTGAAACTGCCGTGCAGCGCCGCCGCCGCGGGCACCGTGAAGTCATACTGCGGCGGGTTGTCCAGCGCCGGCGGCGTCGCGGATGGCAGCAATTCCGCAGGCGGCTGATCGGCCGCAAAGGGATAGGCGTAACTGTCGAGCGGCACGGCAAGCGGGCGTGAATTGGGAAAATAGTGGAGCTTGAGCCGGCCAGGATTGGCCATTTCGGCGCCGGGCGCATCGCGCGGGGCGGTGATGCGGAACACGGTCATTTCCACTTCCACCCAGCGCCTGCCATCGGCGCTGAGGCGAGAGGCTAGAGGCTGCGCCAGCGCGAAGGGGGCGGCGCAACAGCACACGAGCGTGAGCAAGACAATTCCTCTCTCTTTAATTTTCTCTCGCTTGCGGGAGAGGGTTAAAGAGAAGGAGCGCGTGCGGCAAACTGCACGGCAAACTTCATGGAGAGAAACAGCGCTGGCGAAGCGGGCAATATTCATGCGTATCAAGATTTCTGCACCAAGGGCGGCGTAAGGCGATCAAGCAGCGTTTCTACCATTACCAGGCGTTCGGCGGGAAGCGTGGTTTCCTGCTTCAGCCGGAATTCCGAACCGCTGCTGAGGCTGTAACGCGCGCTGTGTTTTTGCACCAGTGTTACCAGGGTATAGGGATCGACCACGGTGTCGGTGGCGAATTTCAGCTTGCAGCCCGCGGCGTTGGCTTCCACCTTGCTGATGCCCAGTGCCTGCGCGCGCAGCTTGAGCGCGGTAACGCTGAACAACTGCTGCGCGGCCTCGGGCAGGAGGCCGAAGCGGTCGATCAATTCCACCTTCAACTCGCGCAGTTCGTCGGTATTTTCGGCGCTGGCGATGCGCTTGTACATCATCAGGCGCCCGTGCACGTCGGGCAGGTAGGTGTCGGGTAAGAGCGCGGCAATGCGCAGGTTGACTTCGGTGCCGCTGTGCGGGTTTACATCGAGGTTGGGCGTTTTGCCTTGTTTGAGCAGCTTCACGGTTTCCGCCAGCATATCGCTGTAGAGCGCAAAGCCGATGGTGTGCATGTGGCCGCTTTGTTCCTCGCCGAGCAATTCGCCTGCGCCGCGGATTTCGAGATCGTGGCTGGCTAGCGTGAAGCCGGCGCCGAGCGTGTCGGCGGCGCTGATGGCATCGAGACGCTTGCTGGCATCGGCTGTCATTTCCTTGGGATGCGGCGTCAAGAGGTACGCATACGCCTGGTGATGCGAGCGGCCCACACGACCACGCAATTGGTGCAGTTGCGCCAGGCCAAAGGTGTCGGCGCGGTCGATGATGATGGTATTGGCGCTGGGAATGTCGATGCCGGTTTCGATGATGGTGGAACACACCAGCACGTTATGGCGCTTGTGGTAGAAATCCGACATCACGCGTTCCAATTCGCTTTCGCGCAACTGGCCATGGCCCACCGCCACGCGCGCTTCGGGCACCAGTGTGGCGATTTCCGCGGCGCGCTGGTCGATGGTTTTCACTTCGTTGTGCAGATAAAACACCTGGCCGCCGCGCAAGAGTTCACGATGGATGGCTTCTTTTATCAAGCCCGCGTTGCTCTGGCGCACGAAGGTAAGCACCGACAAGCGCCGCGCGGGCGGCGTGGCGATAATGGAAAGATCGCGCATTTCACTCATCGCCATGTTCAGCGTGCGCGGAATCGGCGTGGCGGTGAGGGTGAGGATGTCCACGCTGGCCTTCAGGGCCAACAGGCGCTCTTTCTGGCGCACGCCGAAACGGTGTTCTTCGTCGATGATGAGCAGGCCCAGCGCCTTGTATTTGAGGCTTTCCTGCAACAGCTTGTGGGTGCCGATCACGATGTCCACCTGGCCCTCGGCCAGTTGCTGCAAGGTGGCGTCTTGCTGCTTGCCTGCGACAAAGCGCGACATCAAGGCGATTTTGACCGGCCAGTCAGCAAAGCGATCGCGGAAGGTGTCGTAATGCTGCTGCGCCAGCAGGGTGGTGGGCACCAGCACCGCCACTTGCTTGTGATTGCTCACGGCGATGAAGGCGGCGCGCAGCGCCACTTCGGTTTTGCCGAAGCCGACATCGCCGCATACCAGGCGATCCATGGGCCGCGGCGCCTGCATGTCGGCGATGACGGCGGCGATGGTGTTGGCCTGGTCTTCGGTTTCCTCGAAGGGAAAGGCGTTGGTGAACAGTTGATAGTCGGCGGCATCGAGCGTGAACGCCTGGCCTTGTTGCGCCGCGCGGCGCGCGTGCAGGTCGAGCAATTCGGCGGCGACGTCGATGATTTTTTCCTGCGCCTTGCGCTTGGCCTTTTGCCATTGATCGCTGCCCAGGCGGTGCAGCGGCGCTTGTTCGGGATCGCCGCCGCTGTAACGGCTGATGAGATGCAGGCTCGCCACCGGCACGTAGAGCTTGGCGTCTTCGGCGTAACTCAGTACCAGGAATTCGGTCAACTCGCCTTCCACCGCGAAACTGTCGAGGCCGAGGTAGCGGCCAACGCCGTGATCCAGATGCACCACGGGCGAACCAGGGCTCAGTTCGGTGAGGCTCTTGAAGACGAAATCGCTCTGATCCTGGAACTTGCCACGGCGGCGCTGCTGGCTGACATGGTGGGTGAAAAGCTGGTTTTCGGTGATGGCGATCAGATTGCCTTCACGCAACCACAAACCCGATTCAAGCGGCGCCACGGTAATGGCCAGCGGCGCGGCGCTGTCGCTGAATTCGCGCCAATTCGCCACGGGGCGCGGGTGTAGGTCGATGCGGCGTAACAGTTCCAGCATCGCCTCGCGCCGGCCAGGTGAATCGCAGCAGAACAGGATGCGGCTGTGCGCCTCTTGCCGCAAAAAATGCTCCAGCCTGGCCAAGGGGCGTTCGGCCTTGGCCTCCACCGCCAGATCGGGGAAGGCGCCGGTGTCGAGGTTGTAATGGCCTGCGCTCTCTTCCAATTGCCGCGTGTGCAAATGCAGTTGCGGGAGGGGTTTGAGCGCGCCGAACAACTCCTCCACCGCCAGGAACAATTGCTCGGGAGGTAACAGGGGCCGTTCATTATCTACCGAGCGTTCCGCATAGCGCGCGCGGATCTCGCGCCAGAATTGCTCCGCGCCCTGCGCCACTTCGCCATAGGTGAGGCACTGCAACTGGCGCGGCAGATAGTGGAAGAGGCTCGCCAATTCCGGGAAGAACAGCGGCAGGTAATATTCGATGCCCGCGCTGGCAAGGCCGCGTGAGATGTCCTCGTACAGCGGGCAGCGCCGCACGTCCACCGCGAAGGCTTCACGGAAGGCGCGGCGAAAATGCGCGATGGCGTCTTGATGCAGCGGGTATTCGCGGCCTGGCAAGAGGCGTATCGCGTCCACCTTGCCGGCGGAAAGCTGGGTATCGGGCGAAAACGTGCGCAGGCTTTCGATTTCGTCATCGAACAACTCGATGCGATAAGGCTGCGCGCTGCCCATCGGGAACAAGTCCATGATCGAGCCGCGCACCGCGAATTCACCATGCTCGTATACCGAATCCACACTCCTGTAGCCCGCCGCTTCGAGCGCGCGGCGCATCGCGTTCAACTCGAAATGTTGGCCCACTTGCAGGCTGAGCGTATTGGCCGCGATGTAGGCGCGCGGCGGCAGCCGGTGGAGCAGGGTGGTGATCGACAGAATCAGCACGCCGCGCGTGATCGCGGGCAGGCGGTGCAGCGTTTGCAGGCGCGCTGAAATGATGTCCTGGTGCGGCGAAAAGTTGTCGTAGGGCAGCGTTTCCCAGTCGGGAAAGGTCAAGAGTTCCAGGGCAAGGTCGCTACCCTCGAGAAAAAACCCCAACTCCGCGTGCAGGCGCTCGGCCTGGCGCGAATTCTCGGTGATGAGCAGCGTCAGCCCCGCGAAAGTGCTGGCAACCTGCGCCAGCACCAGGCTCGGCGCGGCGCCAGTAAGACCACCCCAGTGCTGGCGCTGGCCAGGGCAGAGCGGCTGCGGATGATGCAGATCAAGGCGAGTGGCGGAAGACATGCAAAGCTTGTGCACAAAGGCGCGCAGTATAGCGCAACCCTGGGGTGATTCGGTTGGACAAGCCGCAAGGTGAACTGGATAATACGCCCGCTTTTCAACCGCCCCCCAATTGATAAGGACTGACTCCGTGGTTAGACCCAACCTTGAGCAAGATTTTTTCAATGACTGGAAACAACGGGAAGCCTTGGCCCAGGAAATGGTGCCGGTGCTGGGCCGTTTGGAAAACATGAAAGGGGTGCAGGTGTTCCTCTATGGCTCGCCGCTGACCAACCGCTCTGTCGCCGACCTCATGAAGGCGCACCGCCGCGTGCGGCAGATCGCCCGCAACGAAATGTCCGAATTTGAAAGCCATCCGGTGTTGATGGCGCTGGCGCAACTCAATCTTTGCCCCTGCCAGATCGACCTCGGCAAGCTCACCGTCGGCTACATGCTGCAAGCCGACAGCGAGAGCGGCCTCGATGTCGATACCTGGGTGGCGGGCGAGTTGAAGCACCTGATCGACAAGCAGCACCAGCCCATCGCCAAGCCGGTGGACATCGTGCTGTACGGCTTTGGCCGCATTGGCCGCCTGGTGACGCGCCTCTTGCTGGAACAGACCGGCAACGGCTCCATCATGCGCCTGCGCGCGGTGGTGGTGCGCAAAGGCGGCGATGGCGATCTGCAAAAGCGCGTCAACCTCCTGCGCAATGATTCGGTACACGGCTCTTTCCACGGCACCGTGCGCGTCGATGAAGCCAATAACCGCATCATCGCCAATGGCAATGTGATCCACTTCATCAATGCCGACAGCCCCGACAGCATCGACTACACCCAATACGGCATCTCCGATGCCCTGGTGATCGACAACACCGGCAAGTGGCGCGACGCCGAGGGCTTGTCCAAGCATCTCAAGTCCAAGGGTGTCAGCAAGGTGATGCTGACTGCGCCAGGCAAGGGCGATCTCAAGAACATCGTGTGCGGCATCAACCACCACATGATTGCGCCCAGCGATACTCTCATCACCGCGGCATCCTGCACCACCAACGCCATCGCGCCGGTGCTCAAGTTGATCCACGACCGCTACGGCGTCGTGCATGGCCACGTGGAAACCGTTCATGCCTATACCAACGACCAGAACCTGATCGACAACTATCACAAGGCCGACCGCCGTGGCCGCAGCGCGCCGCTGAACATGGTGCTGACGGAAACGGGCGCGGCCAAGGCGGTGTCCAAGGCGGTGCCGGAGTTGGCGGGCAAGCTCACCGGTAACGCGGTGCGCGTGCCGGTGGCCAATGTGTCGATGGCGATTCTCAACCTGACGCTGACGACCGCCTGCACCAAGGAAGAAATCAACGAATACCTGCGCAAGATCGCGCTGCATTCGCCGCTGCAAAACCAGCTTGGCTACACCGAATCGCCTGACGCGGTATCGAGCGACTTCATCGGCTCGCGCGAGGCCGCGATTCTCGATGCCACCGCCACCATCAGCAATGGCACCAACCTGGTGCTGTATCTGTGGTACGACAACGAGTTTGGCTACTGCAACCAGGTGGTGCGCATGGTCAGCAAGATGGCGGGCGTCAATCATCTCTCTTATCCCAAGAACGAGAGCATGAATTACTGAGCCCAGGGCGCAGCGGGAATTTCTCGTGTCCATGCCCGCCACTCAACGCGCGCTCACCGGCTATGCCGTGGGCGCTCTTGCGTTGCTGGGGCTGATGTTTTGCTTCGTCTTCACCACCACCGCCGCTACCAAGCCGCTCGCCACGCTCGGTGGCGGCACCATGGGTACCTTCTGGCGCTTGCAGTATTGGCGTGAGGGCGGGGTGGATGCCAGCCTCGATGCCGTGCTCGTGGCCGAACTGGCGCGTCTCGATCGCTCGGTGTTCTCCACTTACGCGCCGGATTCCGAACTCAGCCGCCTCAACGGCAATCCGGCAGTGGATGCGGTGACGCTATCGCCTGATCTCTTCGCGGTGCTGCAAATGGCGCAAGCGGTGTATGCGCACAGCGATCATGCCTTCGACCCCACGGTAGGGCCCTTGGTGCGCCTCTGGGGTTTCGGCCCCGATGCCGTGGACGAAGACACCGTGCCCGCGGCGGCAGACATCGCCGCCGCGCGCGCCAAACTCGGCATGAGCGCCGTGCAGTTGCAAGCACAGAGCCGCAGCGTCATTCGCGCGCAAGCCGTCGAACTCGATCTTTCCGCCATCGCCAAGGGCTACGCGGCGGATGTGCTGGCCACCCTGTTACAGCGGCGCGGCATCAACGATTACCTGCTCGATGTCGGCAGTGAAGTGCGCGTGGCGGGCCGCAAACCCGACGGCTCCTCCTGGCGCATCGCCATCGAAAAGCCGGAAAATACCGCGCCTTCAGCCTTCGCCGTGCTCGATACCCAGGGCGAGACGCTGGCGGTGTCGAGTTCGGGTGATTACCGCACTTACCGCGAGATCGGCGGCAAACGCTATTCGCATGAAATCGACCCGCGCAGCGGCTGGCCCATCGACCACGCACTCACCGCCGTAACGGTAGTGGCCGACACCGCGGCGCTGGCCGATGCCTGGGCCACGGCGCTGCTGGTGCTTGGGCCGCATCAGGGCCTGCGTCTTGCCGATGATCTGGGTTTGTCGGCTTACTTTATAATTCATACAAATCATGGGGTTGAAGCAAAAACCTCACAACGTTTCAAGGAGCGGTTTTCCGGCCTCGATTACTTATGAACAGTCCCAAAAACACCAGCGCCACCCCCAGTATTGCCAGCACTGCCACCATTGAGGCCGCCGAGGTCAGCAAAGCGCCTGCTGCCGCGGACATTCCGCACAAGCACAACTTCGACCTGATCGTGATCGGCAGCGGCCCCGCCGGCGAATCCGCCACCATGAACGCGGTGAAGCTGGGCAAGAAAGTCGCCATGATTTGCGACAAGCCGCGCGCTGGCGGCAACTGCACCTATCTGGGCACCATTCCCTCCAAGGCGCTGCGCCATGGCGTCAAACAGGTGATGCAGTTCAACACCAATCCGCTGTTCCGCGAGTTCGGCGAAGCGCATCAGATCACGTTTCAGCAGTTGATGAAGCACACCAACCGCGTGGTGGAAGAACAGATCGTGCTGCGCAGTGACTTTTATGAGCGCAACTTCGTGCCGGTGTTTTATGGCAGCGCCAGTTTCATCGACGCGCGCACGATCGTGGTGGCGCAGGGCAAGCAAAAGACCAAGCTGCACGCGGAGCACTTCGTCATCGCCACCGGCTCGCGCCCGTATCGCCCGGCCAGCTTGGATTTCAAGCACCCGCGCGTGTTCGACAGCGACACCATCCTCGATCTCGATTTCTCCCCGCGCAAAGTCACCATCATCGGCGCGGGCGTGATCGGCTGCGAATACGCCTCGATTCTCGGCGGGCTGGGCAGCAAGGTAGAACTGATCAACCCGGCGGCCTCACTGTTGTCGTTCCTCGACACCGAAATTTCCGAGGCGCTTGGCTACCACCTGCGCGATCTCAGCGTGCGCTGCCGCCATCAGGAACATTTCAGCCACATTGATTACTGCGATGATCATGTCATCACGTATTTGGAATCGGGCAAGAAGATCAAAAGCGACATCGTGCTGTGGGCCAATGGCCGCACCGGCAATACCGATCGCCTCAACCTGGCTGCGGTTGGCCTGGAGGCCAACAGCCGCGGCCACTTGGAAGTGAACGAGCGTTATCAAACCAAGGTGAGCCACATCTACGCCGCGGGCGATGTGATCGGCTGGCCAGCGCTCGCCAGCGCCGCCTACGACCAAGGCCGCGCCGCCAGCAACGCCATCTTTCACCCCGGCGCCTTTTTTGAACTGCAAGAGATCCCGAGCGGCATCTACACCATCCCTGAAATCAGCACCATCGGCCTGAACGAGCGCGAACTGACGGAAAGAAAAATTCCGTATGAAGTCGGCAAGGCGTTCTTCCGCAACATCGCGCGCGCGCAGATCACCGGCGACGAGGTAGGAATGCTCAAGCTCATCTTCCATTTCGATACGCTGGAATTGCTCGGCGTTCATTGCTTCGGCGACCAAGCCTCGGAAATCGTCCACATCGGCCAAGCGGTGATGGCGCAGAAAAACGGTGACAACACGCTGCGTTATTTCCTCAACACCACCTTCAACTACCCCACGATGGCGGAAGCTTACAAAGTCGCCGCGCTCGATGGCATCAATCGGGTTTTTTGAGGTCTTGGGTTTTTTGAGGTCGTTGCTGGAGGGGCCGCTTACAGGTTGGTTCTTGTGTAGGTTGTTGCAATATACATTACAAAATGCAATATTTCTCACATGAGAGTCATTTCAAATCGAGCATTGGTTATCTTTGCTACGGAACATCCAGGAGCTGGCGAGCCGTTGCAAGCTTGGCGTAAAGCGATGGAGACTCGTAATTTTTCACATTATGCCGAGTTGAAAGCCACCTTCGGCAGTGTGGATAAGGCGGGAGGTTTTCATGTATTCGATATTGGTGGCAACAAATGGCGTATTGTCGCCTTGCTGAATTTTGGAAAGCAGCTTTGCTTCATACGCCACGTTTTCACGCACAAAGAGTATGACCAATGGGCACCCTGAATATTGAAAAAGTGAATCAATCCTTCACGGCGTTTCGCATGGTGGCTGGCCTTGATGATTACGACAGATTGGTAGTGCTGATGAATGCGCTGGCCGACAGCGGCGAGGCAGGGGAAGGGGGCAAGTATGAAAGCCTGTTCCTTCTGCTTGCCGACCTGCTAGAAGCGCAGGACAAGCGCCACTACCCAATGCTTGATGCCACTCCCGCGCAGGTGCTGCGTTTCTTGATGGAGCAACATGCACTGAATCAGTCGCAGTTGCCAGAGATTGGCAACCAAAGCGTCGTGTCGCAGGTATTGAACGGCAAGCGGCAGTTGAATGTGCGTCAGATCGCGCGTCTGTGCCAGCGCTTCGGTGTGGGTGCGGAGCTGTTCATTGCGCGGGATGTGGTGCATTGAATGACTAGGCTGAGTACGCCTTGACATACGGTCCGCGCGGCGCTGATTCCGCATAAAAAAGCCTGGCGGAAACCTTGAAGACCTTGCGGTGAATGTGGAAAATGGCGCCCCGTTTGCAACACGGGCCACCCTGGTAAATCCGCTAGGTCTTGCCTATCTATCACGGATCAACTTTGAACAGGATTCTGGTGTGAATATCGACCTCTGGCCCTTGCTCGTCTATACCGTCGTCGTGGTGGCGCTGATCGTCGGCCTGCTTGGCGCGTCCACGCTGTTGGGCCAGAAGCGCCGCGATCACGCCACGCATGACGTGTATGAGTCTGGCGTCGTGCCCACCGGTTCGCCGCAGATCAAGATCGCGGTGCCGTTCTACCTCACTGCGATTTTGTTCATCATCTTCGATCTCGAAGCCGCGTTTCTGTTCGCCTGGGCCATTTCGATTCGTGAAGCGGGTTGGCTGGGCTATGCCGAAGCCTTTGTATTCATTGCCATTCTGCTGGCGGGCTTGGTGTATCTGTGGCGCTCTGGCGCGCTTGAATGGCGCACGCTGCGCCAGCAAAACGACAAGGCAAATCTGGTCGGCGAGGGCGGCGTGGTCAATGTCGGCCCGCGCGCCGAACGCGCCAAGGCCAAGGCAGCGGCACATTCACACGGCCACGACGATCATCATGCCGACCCTCACGGCGCGCACGATGAGCACCACACGGGAGCAGCACACTAATGAGCTGGGAACTGGTCAAACCGGAAGATACCTATTCGCCCCAGCCGGGCATGAACCAATTCGATGATTACATTCGCAAGAATGTCATCATGACCACCTTGGAGGACATGCTGGCCTGGAGCCGCAAGAATTCCCTGTGGCCTTTCAACTTCGGCCTCAGTTGCTGTTACGTGGAAGCCGCCACCGCGATTTCCAGCCGCCACGACATCGCGCGCTTCGGCGCCGAGGTGTTCCGCGCCACGCCGCGCCAGGCCGACATGATCATCATCGCCGGTACCGTGTTCCGCAAAATGGCGCCGGTGGTGCAACGCCTGTATGAACAAATGATGGAGCCGCGCTACGTGATCTGCATGGGCTCCTGCGCCAATTCCGGCGGCATGTACGATATTTACTCGGTGGTGCAGGGCGTGGACAAGTTCCTGCCGGTTGATGTGTATGTATCCGGCTGCCCGCCGCGCCCTGAAGCCTTGTTGCAGGGCTTGACGCTGCTGCAAGATTCCATCGGCAAGAAACGCCGCCCGGTGTCGTGGCTCGTCAACGACCAAGGCGTCTACGAGCGCGAAAAGAACGTGGTGCAGCGTGAGGCCCGTCTGGCCCAGCGCATCGCCGCCACCGAATTGCGCAGCCCGGACGAGACTTGAGCCGGGCCTTGGTAAGGGCCCGGTCATTCTCCACAGCGACCAGACAGCGACAGAACACAGGAAGAGCACGCCAGTGAGCGCCAATACAGCCAATCAAGCAGCCGAACTTCCCGCGGTTATCGCGGGCCTGTATCAGCGGTTCGGGGAATCCACCTTCGTGCGTCAGCACACCGCGGAAGGGATGCCCACGCTGTGGGTGCCGCGTGACAAGCTCCTGGCCGTGCTGAAGTACCTGCGCGACGACGCCCGTCCGCGCTATGAAATGCTGCTCGACCTGACCGCCATCGACGAGCGCGTGCGCATCCACCGTGAAGGGCAGCCTGCCTCCGATTTCACCGTGGTGTATCACCCGACCTCCTTCAGCGGCAATTGCGACATCCGCATCAAGGTGGCGCTGAAGGAAAATGATCTCAATATCCCCACGGTAACGGGCCTGTGGTCCAGCGCCGATTGGCAGGAACGCGAGTGCTGGGATTTGCTGGGCGTCAATTTCACCGGCCACCCGCACCTGACGCGCATTCTGTGTCCGCCTACCTGGAAAGGCCATGCGCTGCGCAAGGATCATCCGGCGCGCGCCACTGAAATGGATCCCTTCCGCATGAGCGATGAGATCCAGGATACCGAGCAGGAAGCGCTGCGCTTCAAGCCGGAAGAGTGGGGCTTGCAGACCAAGGGCGATACCTCCGAATACATGTTCCTCAACTTCGGCCCGAACCATCCGGCGGCGCACGGGGTCATCCGTTTTCTGCTGCAACTCGATGGCGAACACGTGTTGGACGTGGTGCCGGAAGTTGGCTACCACCATCGCGGCGCCGAGAAAATGGGCGAACGCCAAACCTGGCACACCTTCATTCCTTATACCGATCGCATCGATTACCTCGGCGGTGTGATGAACAACCTGCCTTACGTGATGGCGGTGGAAAAGATGGCCGGCATCAAAGTGCCGCAGCGCGTCGAAGTCATCCGCGTGATGCTGGCCGAGTTCTTCCGCATTTGTTCGCACCTGCTGTTCTTCGGCACCTGGGCGGTGGATTTGGGCCAGCTTTCGCCGCTGTTCTATGCCTTCGTGGACCGCGAAAAAGCCTTCAACATCATCGAATCCATCTGCGGCGCACGTATGCACCCCGGCTGGTTCCGCATCGGCGGTGTGGCGCAAGACCTGCCGAAGGGCTGGGACAAGCTGATCCGCGAATTCGTCGATTATTTCCCGCCGCGCCTGGCCGAGTACGACAAGATGGTCATGGACAACACCATGATCAAGCAGCGCACGCGCGGGGTAGGGGTGATCGACACCGCGGGCGCCTTCGATTGGGCCATGACTGGCCCTGCGCTGCGCGCGACGGGTCTGGAGTGGGACTACCGCAAGAACCGCCCGTACAGCGGCTATGAGAATTTTGAATTCGACGTGCCGATCGGCGTCAACGGCGATTGTTACGACCGCGCCGCGGTGCGCGTGGAAGAAATGCGCCAAAGCTGCCGCATCATCAAGCAGTGCGTGATGAACATGCCGCAAGGCCCCTACAAGGCCGATCATCCGCTCACCACACCGCCGATCAAGGAAAAGAGCAAGCTCGACATCGAAACCCTGATCAATCACTTCCTCAGCGTCAGTTGGGGGCCGGTGATGGATCCGACCGAAGTCACCATGACCATCGAGGCCACCAAGGGGCTGAACATGTATTACCTGGTGAACGACGGCGGCGTCGGTTCCTATCGCACGCGCATTCGCACGCCATCCTTCATCCACATCCAGGCCATTCCGGCGCTCAGCCGCGGCCTGATGCTGGCCGACTTCACGGCGGTGGTCGCCACCACCGACTTCGTGATGGCGGACGTGGACCGCTGAGCCAGACATTCAGAGTTCGAGAGAAGCACGTATGAGCAACATCATCGCCAGCACCGCTCCGAAGGCACGGCAACTGACGCACGCGGAGATCCACGAGATCGAGCATGAGAAGACCCACTACCCCTACGCGCAGGCGGTGGGCTTGGAGGCGCTCAAGATCGTCCAGAAACATCAGGGCTGGGTGTCCGACGAAAGCCTTCTGGCCGTGGCCGAATACCTGGGGTTGCCGCCGGACGAACTGGAAGGCGTCGCCACGTTCTTCAACCTGATTTACCGCCGTCCGGTGGGCAAGCATGTCATCCTGTTTTGCGACAGTGTGGCCTGCTGGATGCTGGGCTGTGATTCGCTCAAGGCTCACATCACCAAGCGCCTGGGCATCGACTATGGCCAGACCACCGCCGACAACCTGTTCACGCTGATCCCAGTGCCTTGCCTGGGCGACTGCGACCGGGCGCCGACCATGATGGTGGGTGATCAGCACTACCGTAACCTGACGCCGGAATCGATCGATCAGATTCTGGCGGACTACCGGGCCAAGGGCTAAGACCCAGACTTAAGGTCCACGCGAGAGCCAGGCGCCCGAGAATTCAATAAAGAGTCGTCACATGAGTACGAACAAACCCTTAACCAAGAACATCCAGGCCGGCCGGGCGCCTTTCAATTTCGCCCAGTACCAGGCTGCGGGCGGTTATGCGAGCGTGGTCAAGGCGCTGAGCATGGTGCCGCGCGACATCATGAACCTGGTGAAGGATGCCGGTCTCGGTGGCCGTGGCGGCGCGGGTTTCAATACCGGGCTGAAGTGGAGTTTTTCGCCGGAGCCCGATGGCGGTCCGCGCTATCTGGTGGTGAACGGCGACGAGATGGAGCCGGGCACGTTCAAAGACCGTTTGCTGATGGAGCATGACCCGCATCTTTTGGTGGAAGGCGTCATCACTTCCGCCATCGCGCTGCAAGCCACCCAGGCTTACATCTTCCTGCGCGGCGAATACAAAGTGGCCGAGCACGCCTTGCACCAGGCCATTGCGCAGGCCTACGCCGCCGGAATGCTTGGCAAGAACATCAATGGCTCGAACTTCAGTCTGGAACTGGCGCTGCACACCTCCGCGGGCCGCTACATCTGCGGCGAAGAAACCGCACTGATCAACGCGCTCGAAGGCAAGCGCGCCAATCCGCGTTTCAAGCCGCCGTTCCCGCAGGTGAGCGGCTTGTGGGGCCGTCCTACGCTGGTCAACAACGTGGAAACCATTTGCAACATTCCTGGCATCGTCAACTACGGCGTGGAATGGTTCAAAGGGCTGGGCATCAATGGCCAGTTCGGCACGCGCCTGAGCGGCGTCAGTGGCCGCGTGAAGAATCCCGGCTGCTGGGAAATGCCGGTGGGCACCACGTTCCGCACCTTGTTTGAAGAGTACGCGGGCGGAATGCAGGACGGCTACCAACTGCGCGCGTTTTTACCCGGCGGCGGCTCCACCGACTTCCTGATGCCAGAACACCTCGACCTGCCCATGATCCCTGGCGACGTGGCCAAGGCGGGCAGCCGTCTTGGCACCTCGCTCATCATGGTGCTCGACGACAAGACCTGCCCGGTAGGCTGTGTCCATAACCTGATCAAGTTTTTTGCGCACGAATCCTGCGGCTGGTGTACGCCGTGCCGCGACGGCCTGCCCTGGGCCGAGCACATTCTGCGCAAAATGGAAGCGGGCGAGGGCAGTTTGAAAGACATCGAGATTCTCCAGGAGATGTGCGGTTACATGGCTCCTGGCAATACCTTCTGTGCGCTGGCGCCTGGCGCCGCCGAACCGCTGCAAAGCGGCTTGAAGTACTTCATGAACGAGTTCGTGGAGCACGTGAACCAGGGCTGCAAGTACCACAAGCACTGAGAATTGAATTGGCTTTTAGTGATAAGCTACTTTAACTAGCGTCGATAAGTTGCTTAAACTATCACTGCTAATTCGTTGAATAGATTGAATTTTGGCGGAGCAAGAAATGGCTAAAATTAACGTTGATGGCAAGGTCTTTGAAGTAGACCCCAACAACAACCTGCTGCAAGAGATGTTGTCGCAGCAGGAAGACCTGCCGTACTTCTGCTGGCACCCGGCCATGGGCTCCGTCGGCTCCTGCCGTCAATGCGCCATGATCGAATACGCCAATGACGAGGATCAGCGTGGCCGCCTGGTCATGGCCTGCATGACCTCGCCCCGCGAAGGCGCGCGCTACTCCATCGAGAAGGCCGCCAAGTTCCGCAGCCAGGCCATCGAAAGCATCATGACCAAGCACCCGCATGATTGCCCGGTATGCGAAGAAGGCGGCGAATGCCATCTGCAAGACATGACCGTGATGAGCGGCCACACCTACCGCCGTTACGACGGCAAGAAGCTGACCCACAACAACCAGTACCTTGGGCCTTTCATCGGCCATGAGATGAACCGCTGCATCACTTGTTACCGCTGCGTGCGTTTCTACAAGGATTACGCCGGCGGCAAGGATTTTGGCCCTCAAGCCTCACACAACTTCACGTATTTTGGCCGCTTTCAGGAAGGCCCGCTCGAAAGCGAATTCAGCGGCAACCTGGCCGAAGTGTGCCCCACCGGCGTCTTCACCGATAAAGTCTTCAGCAAGCACTACAGCCGTAAATGGGATCTGCAAACCTCGCCCAGCGTCTGCGCCGCTTGTAGCGTCGGCTGCAACATCAACCCTGGCGAACGTTATGGCACGCTGCGCCGGGTGGTGAACCGTTTCAATGACGAGGTCAACGGCTACTTCATCTGCGACAAGGGCCGTTTTGGCACCGGTTATGTCAACAGCAGCGAACGCATCAAGGTGGCCATGACGCGCCAGCACCGCGATGCCCGCCCAGTGCAGGCCGATCCCGCTGCCGCCAAGGCGCAGTTGCTGGCACTTAAAGGCGGCCGCGCCATCGGCATCGGCTCGCCGCGCGCGTCGCTGGAAGCCAACTTCGCACTGCGCGAACTGGTGGGCATGGATAACTTCTACGCGGGAGTGTCCGACGTGGAATTTGGCCTCTTGAACCAGGTGCTCGACATTTATCAGAACCGCCCGGTCAACATCGCCAACAT